>DASSUA010000162.1:0-4740 GCA_035707525.1 Pseudonocardiaceae bacterium | reverse complement strand
CGCCGCGAGAGACTGGTACGAGGCCGAGTACGCCGCCGCCATCGCCACGGACGAGACCTCGTACCTGACCGAGACCGCGGATCCGGCCGGGGACGCCGCGACGACGGGCGACGGCGGCACCGTCGCGGACGATCTCGCCGCCACCACCGACATCGGCGGCCCGCCCACCGTCCACGCCGACTCCGCCTCCCTGACCACGGGCCTTGGAGCGCTTACCGCCGATCCGGCGATGGACGGCTCGCGTACCGAAACGGACGACATGCGTACCGAAACGGACGACATGCGTACTGAGACGGACGACACGCCGGGGGCTTTGCCGGGGTATGGGGGGCTTTCGCTGGCGTCGGTGCGGGGGCGGCTGCGGACGTTGGACTTGAGCGGGTTGCAGGAGCTGCTGGACTACGAGCGGGCGCACGCCAACCGGCCGGAGTTCGTGCGGATGCTCACCAACCGGATCAGCACGGTTCGCAACCGGTGACCGTCGGCGAACCGACCTCGGCCGAACAACCGTGGCCGGTCCGCACCGTCGCTCGCAAGATCGCCCAGTGGATCGACCGCCTCGGCTCGGTGTGGGTCGAGGGGCAGCTCACCCAGATCTCGGCGCGGCCGGGCACCGGGACGGCGTTCCTGACCCTGCGCGACCCGGCGGCCGACGTGTCGATCACGCTGACGTGCGCGACCGGCCTGGTCATGGGCCAGCAGCTCACCGAGGGCAGCCGCCTGGTGGTGCACGGCAAGCCGACGTTCTTCCTCAACCGAGGCACGCTGAGCCTGCGCGTCGACGAGATCCGCGCGGTGGGTATCGGGGAGCTGCTGGCCAGGATCGAGCGGCTGCGCCGGGCGCTGGGCGCCGAGGGCCTGTTCGACCCGGCGCGGCGCCGCGCGATCCCGTTCCTGCCGGCGACCGTGGGCCTGATCACGGGGCGGGCGTCGGCGGCCGAGCACGACGTGGTGACCAACGCGCGGGCGCGCTGGCCCTCGGTGCGGTTCCGGATGTGCAACGTCGCCGTGCAGGGCGTGCACGCGGTGCCGCAGATCGTGGACGCGCTGGCCGTGCTCGACCGGGACCCGCTGGTCGAGGTGATCGTGCTGGCCCGCGGCGGTGGCAGCGTGGAGGACCTGCTGCCGTTCTCCGACGAGACGCTGTGCCGCGCGGTCGCGGCCACCCGCACGCCGGTGATCTCCGCGATCGGCCACGAGTCCGACACGCCGCTCGTCGACCTGGTCGCCGACCTGCGGTGCTCGACGCCGACCGACGCCGGCAAGCGGGTCGTGCCCGACCTGGCCGCCGAGACCGCGATCGTCGAGCAGCTGCGGCACCGGGCGCGGCGCGCGCTGCACGGCTGGGTCGACCGCGAGCGCCGGCTGCTGGACGCGCTGCGCAGCCGCCCGGTGCTGGCCGACCCGACCGGGCCGCTCCAGTCACGGTCCGCCGAGGTCGCCGCGCTCGCCGACCGGGCGTCCCGGGCGATGCGGGGAATGGTCACGGCGGCCGAGGGCGAGCTGCGGCACACCCAGGCGCGCTTGACGGCGCTCGGTCCGGCGGCCACGCTTGCCCGCGGATACGCGATCGTGCAACGTACCGACGTCCGGCATGCGGCCAACGGGGACGGTCAGCCGGTACTGCGATCGGTGCGCGATGCGCCGCCGGGCACGCGGCTTCGGGTCAGGCTGGTCGACGGGGCCTTGCACGCAGTGGTCGCGGACCAAAATTCATACGAAGTCGACTCGGTCGTTGCCACAAAGACAGATTCAGGACGAGATTGAGGCAGATTTTCCGGCGCGGATTCGGAAGACTGTTCGGCGGGCTCGGGCAACGAGCAGACCGTCCGGTCTGACGTTGGGCCGGGCGGCTGATGTGCTTGGCCATTCCAACGGCAGGAGCGGAGGTGCCGGTGCCACTGACCGCGCGGCAGCCCACGTTCCTCCCGCTGACCATGTCGGCGGCAAGGACCGCGGTGGACTCCCGCAACGAGCCGCCGGTTCGCGCCAGCGCCGAGACGGTCTGGCGGCGGGCCGGCGAGGCGGACCAGGCGGCCGCGGACTGCTGGGTGGCGCTGCTGGCCAACTGCGACTCGCCGGGGCGGCGTGCGCTGGCCGGCCGGCTGCGCGGCCTGATCGAGGCGACCGCGACCTACGCCGGATCGACGTGGTGGCGCGGCGACGGCTCCTACCACCGGCGCCGGGTGGCGCAGGCGCAGTTCCAGATCGTGGAGGCGGTCCGCGACGGCGACGGCGAGGACTTCGCCGAGGCGTTCGTCGGCTTCGACCAGGCAGTGGCGACCGTGCTGGTCGCCGTGCAGACCAGGCTGGGGAGCCCGGCATGAGCACAGAGTCGCTCGGCACAGAGTCGCTCGGTTACGAGAAGGCCCGCGACGAGCTGGCCGAGGTGGTACGCCGGCTGGAGGCCGGTGGCCTGAGCCTGGAGGAGTCGCTGGCCCTCTGGGAGCGCGGGGAGGCGCTGGCCAGGGTGTGCGAACGGCACCTGGCCGGGGCGCGCCGCCGCATCGAGGCCGCGCTCGCCGGCGCCGAGAAGGACGGCGGCACCGGATAGACCGACCGGGCGACAGGGGCGGCTCTATCTGCGAGGATCGGTGGAACCCTCTGCCCCGTCCTGGAGGTCTGATGTCCATCCCAGCCAACGGCCGGCGCCGTGAGGCCCCGGACCGCAACCTTGCCCTCGAGCTGGTGCGGGTCACCGAGGCGGCCGCCATGGCCGCGGGGCGCTGGGTGGGCAAGGGCGACAAGAACGGCGGCGACCAGGCCGCGGTCGACGCGATGCGCAAGCTGATCGGCACCGTGTCGATGCGCGGCGTCGTCGTCATCGGGGAGGGCGAGAAGGACGAGGCCCCGATGCTCTACAACGGCGAGGAGGTCGGCAACGGCGACGGCCCGGACTGTGACGTGGCGGTCGACCCGATCGACGGCACGACGCTGATGAGCAAGGGCATGCCCAACGCGCTCGCCGTGCTCGCGGTCGCCGAGCGGGGCGCGATGTTCGACCCGTCCGCCGTGTTCTACATGGAGAAGATCGCCACCGGGCCGGAGGCCGCCGACGCCATCGCCCTGGACGCCCCGGTCGCCGAGAACATCCGCCGGGTGGCCAGGGCCAAGCACTCCGATGTCTCCGAGATCACCGTCTGCATCCTGGACCGGCCGCGCCACCAGAAGCTCATCAAGGAGGTCCGCGCCGCCGGTGCCCGCATCACCTTCATCACCGACGGCGACGTCGCCGGCGCCATCGCCGCGGCCCGACCGGACACCGGCGTCGACCTGCTGATGGGCATCGGCGGCACCCCGGAGGGAATCATCGCCGCCTGCGCGATGAAGTGCATCGGCGGCACGATGCAGGGACGGCTGTGGCCGAAGGACGACCAGGAGCGGGAGAAGGCGATCGGCGCCGGACACGACCTCGACCGGATCCTGACGACCGGAGATCTGGTGCGCGGCGACAACGTGTTCTTCTGCGCCACCGGCGTCACCGACGGGGAGCTGCTCCGCGGGGTCACCTACCGGGCCGGCGGATGCACCACGCAGTCGATCGTGATGCGGTCCAAGTCGGGCACCATCCGGATGATCGACGGCTACCACCGGCTCACCAAGCTGCGCGAGTACTCGTCAATCGACTTCGACCCGGTCGCGCTGCCGACCCCGGAGCCGGAGGCCATGCCGCTACCTTAAGTAGCCGCTACCGTAAGGAACCCGCCGCGCGCAAGCTGTAACCGGGTCGGTACGTTTCCGAGCAACCTTCCCGGCCTCGGCGGCGTCCTGCTCTATGAGGCCGGAACCGTCCGGTCCCATGGAGCATGCGAGGGGGCTCGCCGTGCGCGTGATCTACAAGGCAGCTGTCGCCATCACCGCTCTGACGGTCGGTGCGAGCGCATTCGCCGCCGACCAGCAGATCGGCACCACGGGTCCGACCGCGGCCGCCGCCGAAAGGGTCCTTGCCCCGAGCACCGCGGCAGCGTCGACGACCACCCAGCCGGCGGCCACCGAGCCGACCACGACCCAGCCGACCACGACCACGCAGCTGCCACCGCCGCCGAGGATCACCCCACTCCCGCCGCCTCCGCCTCCTTCCTCGCCGCCCCCACGCCCGACCACGACCAGGCCGAAGCCCCCCGCCCCCAAGCCGCCGGCCGCCACTCCGTGCAACTCCACCGCGCGGGCCTGCATCGACCTTTCGGCGAACCTGTCCTGGCTGCTGCAAGGCGGCCAGGTGATCTACGGTCCGGTGCCGATCACGCACGGCCGGCCGGGCTGGCGCACCCCGACCGGAACCTTCCGCGTGCAGTGGAAGGACATCGATCACACGTCGAGCCTGTTCGACGACGCCCCGATGCCGTACTCGGTGTTCTTCAACGGCGGGATCGCCTTCCACGCCGGCAGCCTGACCCAGCAGTCCCACGGCTGCATCCACCTGTCGACCACGGCGGCCCGCACCTACTACAACACCCTGCAGGTCGGCCACATAGTCCAGGTCGTTCCATAGAGCCTGTTTGGTGTGGCATTTCGCTTCGCTACACGGATCGAATTACGCCCACGCGCCGGCCGTTGGCGCGCCGGCGATGCGCCAACGGCCCGGATCGCCCAGAGTGTGTGACCACCGTGCGGTGCACGCCGGACAGTGCACGCCGCAGCGACCCAGCGGGCAGCGCGTGGGCGTCATTTCGCTCCGCCCCAAGGTGCGTGGGCGTCATTCGCTTCGCTACAAGGACCGAATGACGCCCACGCACCGCC
>DASSUA010000161.1:0-4171 GCA_035707525.1 Pseudonocardiaceae bacterium | reverse complement strand
TGGCCGAGCTGACGGTGGCGCCGCTGCCGGCCTCCGCGCTGGACACGCCGACCGAGCTGGCGCGGGTGTGCCACGAGTTGGGCGTCACGGCCAGCGGTGCCGGGCACGGCCTGCCCGCGGACCGCTCGCATCCCTACGTGCACCTGGATCCGGATCTGTGCATCGCGTGCGGCCGGTGCGTGCGCATGTGCGACGAGGTGCAGGGCACGTTCGCGATCACGCTGGCCGGGCGGGGAGCCGCCACGGTGGTGGCGCCCGGGCCGGGCACCTGGGCCGAGTCGGCCTGCGTGGCGTGCGGCGGGTGCGTGGACACCTGCCCCACCGGGGCGATCACCGGCCCCGCGAGGCTCGCGGCGCCTACCCGCACGGTGCGGACCACGTGCGGGTACTGCGGTGTCGGCTGCTCGCTGAACGTCCACGTCGGACCCGACGGGCACATCGTCGACGTGACACCAGACCATGCCGGCCCGGTCAACCGGGGCCACGCCTGCGTGAAGGGCCGCTTCGCGCACGGCTTCGCCGGCTCCTCCGAGCGGCTCACCACGCCGCTCATCCGGCGCGACGGCCGGCTGGTGCCCGCGACCTGGGACGAGGCGCTGGAGTTGATCGGCTCCCGGCTGCGGTCGATCATCGCCGATTACGGCCCCGACGCGGTGGCGGCGATCTCGTCGGCACGGGCGACCAACGAAGAGAACTACCTGATGCAGAAGCTGATGCGCACCGCCATCGGCACGAACAACATCGACAACTGCTCGCGCATCTGCCACGCCCCCTCGGCGGCGGGGTTGACCGCCGCGTTCGGGCTGTCCGGGGGCACCAACTTCGCCGACGACATCGAGCGTTCCGACTGCATCCTGCTGGCCGGCGCCAACCCCACCGACGCGCATCCGGTCATCGGCGCCCGGATAAAGCAACGCGTGCTCGCCGGCGCGAAGCTGATCGTGGTCGACCCGCGCCGCACCGACCTGGCGCGCCTGGCCGACGTGCACCTGCGCTGCCTGCCGGGCTCGAATGTGGCCGTCTTCAACGGCCTGGCCCGGCTCCTGCTCGAACACGACTGGATCGACAAGGACTTCCTCGGCGCGCGCGCCGACGGGCTCGAGCAGCTGCGCGACGTCGTCGGCGACTATCCGCCGCAGCGCGTGCGGGACCTCAGCGGTGTGCCCACGTCGGACCTCGAACACGCCGCCCGGCTGTGGGGGGAGGCCGCCTTCCCGTCGGTGATCTACGGCCTGGGTGTCACCGAGCACGCCCACGGCACCGACGGAGTGCGCACCCTGGCCAACCTGTCCATCCTCAGGGGCGCCGTGGGCACCGCGCGTGGCGGCGGCGTGAACCCGCTGCGCGGCCAGAACAACGTCCAGGGGGCCTCGGACATGGGCGCGCTACCGGACCTGCTCCCCGGTTACCGCCGGGTCGCCGACCCGGCGGCGCGGCAACGCTGCGAGCAGGTCTGGGGCGTGCCGGTACCGCCGGTGCCGGGCCTGCGCATCCCCCAGATGTTCGACGCCGCGCTCGCCGGCCGGCTCAAGGCGCTGTACGTGGTCGGGGAGAACATCGTGCAGACCGACCCCGACGCCGGGCACGTACGTGCCGCG
Organism: Pseudonocardiaceae bacterium; assembly: GCA_035707525.1. Lineage (GTDB taxonomy): Bacteria > Actinomycetota > Actinomycetes > Mycobacteriales > Pseudonocardiaceae > DASSUA01. Next base: position 2,573 of record DASSUA010000161.1, on the reverse strand, counting down.
GTGCAGGCGTGCGAGTTCGTGATCAGCCAGGAGATCTTCCTCTCGGAGACCGCGGCCCTGGCCGATGTCGTCCTGCCCGCGGCTTCCTTCCTGGAGAAGGACGGCACGTTCGTCAACTTCGACCGGCGGTTCCAGCGGGTGCGGCCCGCGCTGCCCCCGCCCGGCCTGGCACGCACGGACTTCGAGATCATCCATGCCGTCGGGGCGGTGCTCGGGGCGGACCTGCGCTGCGCCACCCCGGCGCTCGCGCTGGACGAGTGCGCGCGAGTCGCGCCGCTGTTCGACGGAATCAGCCACGACCGGCTCGACCGTGACGGCGCCGTGCACTGGCCGCACCACCAGCAACGCCTGCACCAGGACCGCTTCGCCACGCCCAACGGGCGCGCCCAGCTCGCGGCCCGCCACTGGCTGCCGCCCGGCGAGGAACCCGACGCCGAGTACCCCTTCGTGCTGATCACCGGCCGCCGCCTGGTGCACTACAACGCCGGCACCATGACCCGCCGCACCCCCAACCTCACGCTGCAGCCGGCGGAAACCCTCGACATCCACCCCGACGACGCCGCCGGCCTGCGAGTCGGCAACGGCGATCCGACGCGGGTGACCAGCCGCCGCGGCACCATAGTCGCGGCCGCCCGGCTCACCGATGACGTCGCACCGGGGCAGCTGTTCATGGCCTTCCACTTCCCCGAGGCCGGGGCCAACCTGCTCACCTCCGGGCACGGCGACGACGTCACGTCCTGCCCCGAATACAAGGTGACCGCGGTCAATCTGCGTGGCTGCCAGGCACGTCGCCGGCGTCTTCCAGGGCGGGACGATCCGGCCGGCAGCGGGGCCATTTGACCCCACTGCCAGGACAGATGGGCACTGGGTCTGCCCGCCGCGGCGCCCCAGCATCGATGGTGACGGCATCGGTCCGGCAGCGACGGTCGCGCTGCCGGCAAGCCACGTCATCCGCGTCTCCGCCGGCCGGTGACCGCCTCAGGACGGGCCCCGCGGAGGAGGACACCCATGAACACCACAACTACGGAACAGCCAGAACAGCCAGTTGTGCACCGTCCAGGAAAGGATCTCTGGGCGATCGTGGTCGTCATCCTGGCGGTGATCGCCGGAGTGGTCGCGGTCGCGGTCGTCGCCCTGTCCGGCGAGGACGGGACGGGCTCACCGGCGCCGGGCGCCACCCCATCGGCGGCTCCTTCGGCTGGCCCGCCGGTCAGCCCGTCCGCCGGACTGTCGGTGACACCCTCTGTGACCAACCGGCCGGCGCCGTTCGGCTACCAGCCGCTGTGGCCGTTCACGAACCCGGCGGAGGTCCAGGCCTGGCAGCAGGCCTACCGCTCCGGCGGCCACGCTCCGTGGCACCTCGACGCACGTGCCACCGCGCTCGGGTTCACCACCGGTTATCTGGGCTTTACCGGCATCAACGTGGTGGTTTCCAGCTCCGTCAACGGCGACGAGGCACTGGTCGCCGTGGGCTACCCCATCGAAGGCCGAGCCCCCGGAACCGCGGCGGTGCTGCACCTGGCCCGGTACGGCGCGGGCGCCGACAGGCCCTGGGAGGTCGTCGGAACCAAGGACACCTACCTGACCCTGACCCAGCCCCGCTACGGCGCGAAGGTCAGCTCGCCGATGACCGTCGGCGGCCGGATCACCGGCGTCGACGAAAGCATTCGGGTGCAGGTGCGCCAGCCGGCATCGCCGGCACCGATCGGCGAGACCGAGGGCCTGCCGGCCGGTGGCGAGAACACGCCATGGTCGACAACCGTCGAGTACCACGGGGCAACCGCTCCCGCGCTCACGGTGGTCGCCTCGACCGGTGGCCACTACACCGACGTCGAGCGGTTCGCCATCACCGGTGTGCGCCCCTAGGAGGCCGCTGAGCTGGTCCTCGCCTGCGCCAACGTGTGAAACGAGGCGGAAAGCCGTGCCGAGCGCGACACCTGCGCCCCGCGAGCGCAGGCTCCATCCGCTGCCGCCTGGGCCGAGACGATGCGTCCGTCCTGGCATCGTGTTCCGGGTTGACCGTCGTCGCGCTCGCGTCTTTGTGCGTCCGCGTAATAGGCATCGCCGCGAGCGCACTCGCGCTGCGCGCCAGGGATGGTGGGCACCGCCGTGCTCGCCGCATTGGCCTATGGGCTGCTCATCGTGGTCCAGAACATCACCGACTCGCTGACGTTGACCATCGCCGACCGGGTCGGGCGCCTCGACGTGCATCCACAGATCCACCGGGGCCTGGCCGGGCTCGAGGGACTCTTGTTCGACAGCTTCGCCGGTACTACGAGGCAGTCCGACTCCCACAGCCGTACCTCCCGGGCGTACGGCCGACGCCTTCCCCGAGCGGCCCGCACCGCCACCGCGGCGGGAGGGCAATCATGGGATCTCCCAGTTCGCGGCCACCATGAGTCGCTCCTGCTTCGATGTAGAGCTCCTTCCGCTCCGTTCTCCAGACCGGTTCCTCCCGGCGCTTTCGTCGCGGTAGGGACCGCCCTTTCGGGTGGCCCCCCGCGCAGATCCCAGCGTGCGGAACTACCGCACTGGGCTCCTGGCCCGGGTCAAACGCCACAGCAGTCACCAAC
>DASSUA010000160.1:0-2257 GCA_035707525.1 Pseudonocardiaceae bacterium | reverse complement strand
CGTGCCCGCCGCGTCCGTCGGTTACGTCGAGGCCCACGGCACCGGCACCGCCCTCGGCGACCCGGTCGAGTACCAGGCGCTCGCCGACGGCGACACCGTGCACGCGGTGATCCTCGGTTCCGCGGTCAACAACGACGGCGCCGCCAAGGCCGGCTACGCCGCGCCGAGCGCCGCCGGCCAGGCGAGCGTGATCCGGGCCGCGCTGGCGGCGGCCGGGGCGGAGCCGTCGTCGATCGGATACCTGGAGGCGCACGGCACCGGCACCCGCCTGGGCGACCCGATCGAGCTGGAGGGGCTGCGCCAGGCCTTCGGCACCGGCCGGTCGGCCCCGCTGCCGCTCGGTTCCGCCAAGCCCAACGTCGGTCACCTGGACAGCTGCGCGGGAATGGCCGGGCTGGTCAAGGCCGTGCAAGCGGTCGCCAGCGGCACCGTGCCGCCGCTGGCCGGGCTCGGCACGCCCAACCCGGAGCTTCGCCTCGACGACGGGCCGTTCGAGCTGCCGGCCACCGCGCGGCCGTGGCCCGTCGACGGCCCGCGCCGGGCGGGCGTCAGCGCGTTCGGCATCGGCGGCACCAACGCGCACGTCGTGCTCGAACAGGCACCCGCCGCCGGCACCCCGGAGCCGCCAGCGGACCGGATCACGCTCGTCCCGCTGTCGGCCCACACCGAGCAGGCGCTCACCGAGCTGGCCGGCCGGATGGCCGGCGCGCTGGGCGACCGGCGGCCGCTCGACGTTCTGCGCACGCTCGGCACCGGCCGCCGGCACCGCCGCCACCGCGTACTGGCCTGGGGCGACTCGCCGGCCGGCGCCGCGGCCGCGCTGCAGGCCATGAGCGCCGGTACCGCGCGGTGCGCGTCCGGCATCGGGGAGCGCGGCGGCCACACCGGTGGCACGGTCCGGCCGGGTGGTCCCGGCCCGCTCGTGTTCGCCTTCACCGGCCAGGGCGTGGACTGCACCGGCATGGCCGCCGGCATCGTGGACCGCTACCCGGTGGCGCGCCGGGTGATCGACGAGTGCGACGCGTACTACCGCGAGCACTGGGGCAACGCCCTGCTCGACGCCATGCTGGCGCCGAGCTTCGAGTGGACCACCGAACTGGTGCAGCCGGCGCTGTTCGCCCTGCAGGTCGCACTGGCCCGGTTGCTGGAGTCGCTCGGCGTCCGCCCGGACGCCCTGGTCGGGCACAGCGCGGGCGAGTACGCGGCGCTGTGCGTCGCCGGGGCGCTGTCGGTCACCGACGGGCTGCACCTGACCGCCGTCCGCGGCAGCCTGCTGCAGCGCACCGCGCCCGGCGCCATGCTCGCCGTCCTCGGCGACTGGCCAGCCGTCCGCGAGGCGACCGGTGGCCTGCCAGGGATCGAGCTCGCCGTTCGCAACGGCCCGGCCAACCACGTGTTCGCCGGCGCCGAGCACGCGATCGCGGCGGCGCAGTCCGCGCTCGACCAGGCCGGGTTCGACGTGCGCCGGCTACCCGCCGACCGCGCGTTCCACTCGCCGCTGGTCGACCCGGTCCTCGACGAGCTCGCCAGCCATGCCGCGGCGGTGGACTGGCGGCCGCTGCGGCTGCCCGTCGCCAGCAACCTCGACGCCACCCTCCTGGAGCCGGGCACCGTCCCCGGCCCGGACCACGTCCGCCGCCAGACCAGGCAGCTGGCCGACTACCACGGCGCCGTCGAGACACTGGTCGCCTCCGGCCACGACACGTTCGTCGAGCTCGGACCCGACGCGGTGCTGAGCCGGCTCAGCCGGACGTGGACACGGACGACCTGGATTCCGATGCGCCGCCGCGCAGAGGTGCCGGTGGTCGGTGCGCTCGGTGCGCTGTTCTGCCGGGGCGTCGACCTCGACTGGGCCGGGCTGGGTAACGGGCTCGCCGGCGGGGGCCGCCGCGTCCCGCTGCCGACCTACCCGTTCCAGCTGCGCCGGCACTGGATCGACCCGCCGTCAACGAGCAGGGAAGGCCCTCGCGCCATGTCCGAAGCCGAGACCGGCAGCAGCGCCAACGCCAGTGCCCTCACGAGCGCCGTCTGCCGGCGCGTGCGCGAGCTGACCGCGAGGCAGCTCGGCGCCGACCTCGACGCCGTCGCCCCCGACCGGGACTTCCTCGATCTCGGAGCGGACTCACTGCTGGTCATCAACCTGCTGCGGGAGCTGCAGGCGATCTTCGGCGTCCGGGTGACCATGCGCGAGCTGTTCGAGGAGGCCGACACGCCCGCCGTGCTCAGCGCCCTCATCGCGGAGCGCATGGAACCCGGC
>DASSUA010000159.1:0-25597 GCA_035707525.1 Pseudonocardiaceae bacterium | reverse complement strand
CACGATGTACCAGGTGCCGCTGGACGGGCGGAAGACCGCGATGTCGACGACGCCATCGCCGTCGTAGTCGGCTGGCACCGGACGGTCGCCGGCCAGACCCCAGGATCGAGCCTCGTCCCGGCCGTCGAGGCTGCGGTGGATGTACCAGGTGCCGTTGGACGGGCGGAAGACGGCGACGTCGGTCAGGGTGTCGCCGTCGTAGTCGGCCGGCACGACCCGGTCCCCCTGCTGGCCGTACTGGCTGATCACGCTCTGGCCGCTGGCCAGCAGCACGAACCAGGCGTTGACGAGCGGCCGGTAGACGGCGACGTCGGTTCGGCGGTCACCGTCGTAGTCACCGGGGACGGGCTGGTCGCCGGCCTGCCCGTAGGGCACGCCGTAGAAGCTGCCGCCGGAGCTGGGCTGCACGTACCAGACGCTCTCCGACGGCCGGAACACGGCAAGGTCGGCCCGCCCGTCGCCGTCGTAGTCGCCGGGCACCGGCAGATCGCCGGCCAGACCGAACGCCGCGCCGTACGGAGTCCCCGAGGAGCTGGGCAGCACGTACCAGGTGCCCTCCGACGGCCGGAAGACCGCCAGGTCGGTGCGGCCGTCGCCGTCGTAGTCGGCCGGCACCGGCCGGTCCCCCGGCATGCCGAACGCCGAGGCGTAATGGCTGCCTGGAGTGCCGCTGGGCATGAGCCACCAGGTGCCGGTGTCGGGTCGCCACAGCCCGATGTCGGCGCTGCGGTCGCCGTCGACGTCGGCCGCCGTGGCAGTCCGGGTCAGCTGGAACGTCCGCGGCGAGCCGGTGAGCTCGCGGTCCGGGTTGCCGGTCAGGTCGACGCCGACGACCGCCAAGGTGTGGGTCGTGCCGTCGCGGAACCGGGCCGGGATGGGCCAGCGGAAGCCGTGGTTCCCGGGGTACCCGGCATTCTGCTGCACGTCGGGCCGGGGCAGGTCGGCCGGGATCTCCCCGACGGTGAAGCCGTCGACGAGGAACCGGACCCGGTTCGGTTGGGCGTAGGACTGCTGGCTGGGGTCCAGCGACCAGCCGCGCGCGGTTCCGGCGGCGTCGATACCCTCGAAGTTGCCGATCGGGCGATTCGGGAGCCGGAACGACTTCGGCGAGTTCATCAGCAGTTGGGGCGGATCGACACCCAGATCGAGACCGTAGGCGTACAGCGTGTGCGGCAGGTCGTCGAACAGGTCCGCCGGCAGCTGCCAGTTGAAGGCGTGCTGGCCGACATCGGAGCGGTACTGGCTGGCCGCGACCGACCCGATGAAGCGCCCGGTGCCGGCCGGCCCGTCCACGTAGAAGTGCACGGTCACGGTTCCGGCGAGGTTGCCGGGGTCACGGGCCCAGCCGCCGGCCACGCCCGTCGGCAGGACGGCGTCCAGCGAACCCTGCACGAGGGTCGGCGTCGGGTTGGGCGGCCGCACCGGGCAGTTGAGGCACTCGATGAGCTTCACGTTCGGTGGCGGCGCCGGGATGCCGGTGCCAAGGCCGGCGCCGCACCGGTACGGCTCGAAGGTACGGATGATCGTGGTCCAGCCGCCCGGCAGCGGCGCGCTGTCGCACACCAAGAGCCGGTCGCCGCGGAACAGGTTGTCGTACCGGGTGATCACCCACTGGGTGGGGACCACCGGGATGGCACCGCCGCCACACACGAACGGGGTGAAGGCGGAGTCGGTGTGGATCCAGCCCGCCGGCACATTCGCCTGCCCGGCACACACGATCCGGCTCTCGGCGACCGCCTGGCCGCTCCACACCAGTGCCGGCACCGCCAGCACCATCAGCATCGCAATCAACAATCCGAGTTTTCGAAGCACGGCCGGCACACTGGCCCAACCGCCGGGCTCCGGTGGCCCGAATCGGACACGGCCGGACGGCGCCGGACAAGCTGATGGGCTACCGCCGCCGTGACACCCACGCGCTTGGCCGGGTTGGGCTCCGGCACCGCCAGGTTGACCGAAACAATGCCCACGCCGGCAACCTAACCGCCCAGAGCCACCGCACGGCGATGACACAGCGTGCCCAAACCGAGCAGCCACGACCGTGGCAGTCGCAACGTTGTCCGCCTGGGCCTTGAGGTAGGGGCCTCGTGCTCCAACCCGCACGCCGTTGGTCCCGTCCGGTTCCCGGTGGTGGAACCGCGGCCGGCGTCCGGCGTCCCCTGATCGGGGCGAGGCCAAAGGGGGCCGCTATGATCATCTTCGGCAATCGCAAGACAACCTGGACCGTCATCGGTGCGCTGGCCGCCGTCGTCATCGTCGCCGCCGCCGGGGTGCTGATTCTGGTCGTCGGGCAACGGCAAGCCCCCACCCCCGGTGCGCAGCCGCCGCCTTCCTCGCCCACCGGTTCCCCAGCGGCTGACACGATGACGCTCGAGGTGTACTTCCACCGCGGTGAGGCCGACGACCCCGACGCCGTCGTGCCTGTGCAGCGATCGGTGCCGGCGACGGAAAAGGTGGCGACGGCCGCGCTCGAGGAGTTGCTCGCCGGCCCCACCGACGCCGAGCTCGAGGCCGGCTACTGGTCGTGGTTCAGCTCGGCCACGGCCGGGATGCTGCGCGACGTGCGGGTGGCAAACGGCGTGGCCCACGCGGATTTCCGCGACTTCAGCGCGATCATCCCGAACGCGAGCACCTCCTTCGGCAGCACGGCGCTGATGGCGGAACTGGACAGCACCCTGAGGCAGTTCCCGACGGTGAGATCCACCGTGTTCTCGTTCAACGGTGACGTCAGGGCGTTCTACTCCTGGCTGCAACTCGCGCCGCCCTTCGCAACGCCCGGTGATGCGGCACCCGCCGTCGCCGCCGCACGCCAGTTCCTGACCACGGTCGTCGGGATGAACCGGCCGGTGGAAGGGCCGTCGCGCTGGCTCGGTAACGGCCTGGTCGAGGTCACCTTCTACGCCCGCTCACCGAGCGGGCAGCCGGTACCGGCGCTGGCCACCGCCGTGAGTGTGCAGCGTGGCTCCGGGCACTGGTCGGTGATCGGCACCAGGGCCGGCCACATCCTTGTGGACTCGCCGGCCAGGGGCCAACTGATCTCCTCGCCGGTGACGGTGAGCGGCCGGGCGCACGTGTTCGAAGGCAATGTCATCGTGCGCGTGCTGCAGGGCCTGGAGCCGGCACCGGCCGAGATCGGCAGCGGCTTCGTCACCGGCGGTGGTGACCAGTTGGGGCCGTTCAGCGGGCAGATCGGCTTCACCCGGCCCAACGGTGGCAGCGGCTGGATCATCTTCCTGGAGCCGTCCGCGGCAGACGGTGGGGTCAACCAGGCCACCTCTGTCCAGGTCGGCTTCGCGGGCAAGCCGGCGCCGCCGGTCGTGAACGAGGTTCACATGGCTCCGGCGCTCCCGGTGCAGGACGGCTGGCTGCGACTGCCCGCCGGCGCTGGTGCTGTCACGTTCACGGTGCGGACCTCGGCCACCGACCGGCTCGAGTTCCACCTGACGCCGACCGGCACCGAAACCGCACCATTGGCCAAGCTGCTGGGCACCGGAACCAAAGCCGGCGACGAATTCAGCTTCACCTGGAACTACCCGGACGAACCGCTGCTGGCACACCTTGAACTCGTGGCGACCGGTCCGGGCGGGCGAACCGAGCTGATGCCGTTCAACGTCTACCACGAGTGAGGGAACCGAACGACGGTTGTCGTCTTCATATTGTGGGTCGTCGTCGCGGGCGGGTTGGGTAAGGATTGGATCGTGCCTCGAACGCTGGTGATGGATGGGCCACGGCAACTGCGTCTGACCGAACAGCCGTCGCGCCCGATCGAGCCCGGTGAGGTCCGGCTGCGTTCCCGGTTGAGCGGCATCAGCCATGGCACGGAGCTGAGCCTGTACCGCGGGACCTCCGCATTCGTCGACAAGGTGTTCGACCGGGGCCTTCGGGCCTTCGTCGCCCCGCACGCCGGCCGCGCTTCGGCGTATCCGGTGTCCCTGGGCTACGAGATGATCAGCGAGGTGGTCGAGACCGGAGCCGATGTCACGGCCGTCCGGGTGGGCGATCTGGTGCACACCGGCACGCCGCACCAGGAGGAGACCGTGCTCAACGTGGCCGCCTCCCTGCAGGCGACGTATCCGCTGGTGGTGCTGCCGACGGCCGAGCGGGTGGAGCGTGGGCTGTTCGTCAGCCTGGCGGCGGTCGCGTTGCAGGCGGTGCACGACGCGGAGATCAAGCTCGGCGACTCGGTCAGCGTGCACGGGCTGGGCGCCATCGGCCTGCTGACCGTGCAGATGTGCCGGCTGGACGGCATTCAGGCGATCGTCGCGGTGGACCCGGACCCGCACCGGCGCCGGCTCGCCATCGAATTCGGCGCCACCCACGTCCTGGATCCATCGGACGACGAGCCGCTCGGGCTGCAAATCCGCAAGCTCAACCACGGTCGCGGCATGGACGTCGCGATCGAGGTCTCCGGCTCCGACCGCGGCCTGCAGGGTGCCCTGGCCGCGGCCGGGTTGGGCGCGACCGTCGTGGCCGCCGGGTTCTACCAGGGCGGGGCGGCGCACCTGCGGTTGGGCGAGGAGTTCCACCACAACCGGCTGTCGCTGATCGCCTCGATCGGCGCCTGGGGCGCGCCACACCGGCACGCGCCCCTGTGGGACCGGCGACGGATGCTGGACACCGCCACCCGGCTGCTCTACACCGACCGGGTCTCAGTCGACGGACTGCTCGGCCACACCTTCCCCTTCGATCAGGCGCCGGCGGCCTACCAATGGCTGGACGAGAACCCGCACAACGCCGTGAAGATCGCGCTCAGCTACGACAGCCCACCACCATGAGCAACCAGGGTCGCCCGCTATCGGACCACCGGCAGCGGCGAGAGGAGAGGTTCGCCCACCGCCTGCCAAAAGTCCAGCTCGTAGGCCTGGAGCAGCCGCGCTTGCCGCTTCGCCTCGGTCGGGCAGGCGCCACGGCGCAGCCCGGCAGCGATAACCTCGATGGCATTTTCCTCGAAACCAGGGATCGGTTCGGCGAAGAAGCCGAAGAATGCGACCTCTTCGGCTGAAAAAGCGTACTGGTCGATCAGGGCGTCGCGCAGGCGGCCCATGTTCTCGCCGAAGACAGCGAAATTCGCCAGGAAGGAGGCGCCGGCAGCGGTACGGTCGGCGTTGGCGGCGATCCAGGCGACCCGCGACGGGTAGGTCTGCCCCTTGGGCCGCGGCTCGTAGGCGACCAGGTCCTGCTCGTCAAGTCCGACGTTGGCGGCAAAGTCGAGCAGCAGCTGTAGGGCAATCGCTTCACCAGAGGTGATGCCGCCAAAGAACTGACGGCTTTGTGGGTCGTCGAAGCGCGCGGTCATCTGCGAGAAGCTGCTCCAGTCGCTGCGGATGATGCTGTATTGCTCGGCGGCCACGCCAGCAATCTGCTCGAGCGAGGCGCGGCCGGCCTCGACCTCGGCCAGGAACGGGACATTGCGGATCTGGTCCTCGACCTCCGCGAGATCTGCCCGGATCTGCTCAACGAGCTGGCGGGCCCGGCTGCGGGCTTCCGCCAGGCTGTGGGGCGCGGCACAGACCCCCAGGTCCGTGTCTGGGGGTGCTGGGTTGGCGGCGTTGGAGAGCGGCGATGCCAACATCATGCTGAATAGGATCAGGCAAGCCGAAAGAACCTTGAACGGTGTGCTGGACCTCATCGTTCCCTCCTCGCGTTACTGATCATCAGACGGGCCGATACCGCCGGCGCGCGGGCTGATGACCAGGGTCTTGAGTATCTCCCTCGTATCGCCTGCTGATCAGGTCAATATTGGTCACATGGCGCGCTCCCATGCCCACGTAGCGTCGCCGGCGCGACTGACCATCGCCGGGGTGTGGGGTGGGCTCGATGGTCCAGCGCCGCGGGAGATTCTTGACGCGGCTGCCCAGCGAGATCACGATTCGCCGATGTGCCGGAGGAGCTACCGATGACGGCCGCGGCGTAGTGCTCGAAGGTGCCGGCCGGCGAACCGAAGGGCAGGGCGAGGTCGTCGCGGGTGGTGTCGGGTGCGCGATTCGCGCACTGCTGGCGCGGGTTGTCATATCCGCCGACGGGGTGCGCGTGCACACGTCCTATCTACCAGGTCCTAGCTACCAGCCGAATCAGCTGGACAGCTGTGGAGAACGTGGAAGAAGTCCAGTACATCAACGCGCTGGCGCTTTTCAGGCGGCATTGGTACTGCACCGCGATTCAGGTGCGTGGACGGCGTCGGCAAGTTCGAATCCTGGCGTCGTGGAGCAACAACTCGGATCGCGCCGCGGCCCTGAGACAGCGGATTCGTCCACCAGCGGTCAGCGATCGGCCGTTAGGCGGTTCTTCCTGAGTCGAAGCGCCAGTAGCGTGTTGATCGCTAACCACCGTGACCGGCGGCGAGGGAGTCATCAATGCGTGCGTCGATGCGTAGGCTCGGTTCGGCCGGTGGCGCCGCCGCCGTTGTCGGCGCGAGCCTGCTGTTCGACGGGGCGGTAGCCAGCGCGGCACCCTATGACGGCACCGACCCGGTCGCGACCGGCTGCTCCAACACCGCGAGAGTCGCGCGGTCCGCACCCATCCGTAACACCTACACCGGCACCGCCCGGGGCACCGTCTACCTCATGTACAGCTCCGGGTGCCGCACGGTGTGGGCCAAGATGGACACCGGCCAGCCCGGTTGCATCCCGGCTGTGGACTACTGCGGCAGCGCGACGGTGCACCGCAACAGCGACGGCGCCGAGATCATCTGCTACACGCCGCGCGGTCGTAGCTCGTGCTCTACGCGCCAGCTCAACGACGCCAACGTCACCTCCTACGCGGAGGCGGAGTACACCGCCGGCGCCTGGAACTACTACGGCAAGACCGGCTCGTACTGAGCGCGGAACCAGCTGATCGCCTGCCCGTGCGAGCGGGTCCAGGCCAGCGGGACTCCGTCGAGGGCGAGAACGTTGTGCAGAGCGGCGCCGGGCGGTTCCGGTAGCGCGTCGTAGGGCAGCACGCCAGGAGCCTCGTTGGCGATCCAGTGCCCGGGCAGCCGGCGCACGACCTCGACGAACGCCCGCCGCTTCGGCGGCGGCACCTGGTACAGCACGGAGGTGTGAAACACCACCAGGGTCGCGCCGGCCGGGGCCCGGGCGGCCAGCGCCGGCAGATCCTCGGCAAGGTCACCGCGCACCAGCAGCGGCGGCTCGGCCGCCGCGACCGCGGCAGCGACCCGAAGCCGGCTTCGGCGGTGCGCGTGTTCGGGCCAGATGAGCGCCTCCAGCCAGGCGAGGTCGGCCGGGTCCGCCGCGTCGAGCGGGTTGAGGTCGAGGCCGGCCCGCCAGCGCACCCGCGGTACACGCGCCGGTGGCGGCACGCCGGTCGTCGCGCACTCCAGCACCGGTTCACCGGAGCCGACCAGGTGGTCGCCGTAGCGGAACGCGTACCGGTCGGGATACAGGCACAGCCCGGCCGACGCCCCGACCTCGAGCAGCGCAAGCGGCTGCCGAAGCGCGGCGAGCACCGGCAACAGCACCGCGCACCGCCCAGGCTCGTTGGTCTGCGTGGCCCGCACCCGCAACTGTGCCTCGATCGCCGGCCAGTTCGCGAGCACGTACTCATGGAACGCGGCCGGGTCCTCGACCGGGCCGCCCAACCACCGCACCACGGCGAACAGCAGATTCGGCTGCCGTTTGGCCGGGGGAACCCCTGCCAGCAAGGCCAGGATCTCCTCGTCCCGGGACACCGCACCGGCCAGGCGCTCATACGCTGGCGAAACGCCGTGCGCCTCCCGGACGGCGAACTGGGCGAACGCCGCCGCCGCGGTCACGCCTGAATGGTCCCATCAGGGGACCACCGGCCGAGCTACCCCCTTGGGGGGTACGGGAAGTGACCTCGCCGGGGGGACGTCCGAAGGCGCCGCTCGGCCATAGCGTCGCCGGCCATGAGCACAGTTCTTCGGCAGGTCTGGCTGGCGGTGCGTCCGGTTACCGGGCAGCAGCGGTTTCTGTGGTGGTGCGGGACGCTGCTGCTGACGTCCGGCGCGGTGCACGCGGTCGTCGCTGTGGTCGACGGGGGGCCGTGGTGGGGCGCGGTCTCGTGGCGCACGCCGGTGGTGTTCGGGTTCTCGCTGGGCCTTCTGGCCTGGTCAGCGGTGTGGGTGATGCGCCAGCTACCCGTCCGGCGGTGGGGCTGGCTACCGGCGGGGCTCCTCGGTGGCGGCGCGATCGTGGAGGCCGCGCTGATCACGATGCAGCGGTGGCGCGGCTCGCCGGACAGGCGACGACACTGGGCTTCCCGGTGGTCACCACCAGGCTATGGACGACCGCCCTGCGACGAACCGCAGCCGCGCTCGGCTCGACCACCTAGCCGCCCGCTGGCGCGCCACCGGCGGGCGGGCCTATCGCTCAGCGCGCCAGCGTTGGCGGACCGGTCGGCCGTCGGGGCCGAACACGGTGGAGAACGCCGAGCTGATCTCCAGTTCGAACATTATGAAGTGGTCATCGCGGGGAAAGCCGGTGCCGGCGTTGGCGATCTGGCGGACGGCGGCGTCGTCGACCGGGTGGGCGATGCCGTCGACGTAGAACTCGTGCAGATCCCAGGGTTGCTCGCCGGTGGCGGTGCAGTGCAGCACGTAGCGGCCGTCGCGGCGCAGGTCGTGCCCCTTGGGCGAGGTTGGTTCCATGAACACGAACAGCCGGTCGGCGGTGACGACGGGACGTACCGGGTGCAGCCGAGGGGCGCCGTCCGGCTTGACGGTGGCCAGGTAGGCCACCTGGTCGTGCAGGTGCGCCGCACCGAAGGTGGCCAGGTCGCCGGCTTGGGTGGCCAAGGTATGCCAAGTCATCGGACACCGCCACTGGGGTCGGCTCGGTCGGTACCGGGCCGGGCGATAGCGCCTACGCCCGGCGGCCCGGCGGCGGCACAGCTGAGGGGGTGGGGTGCAGGCATGCCTACCTCCGCGAGGTTACGATATGGGCACACTGTCAATGATGTGATAGTCACACCATACAGTATCTGGAGGTGTTGTGGCCCGACCGCCCTCAACGGCCCAGCACCTGGCCGACCTGTTCTCGATCTTCGCGCCGGCCTTCCTCAAGTGGCAGTACGCCGGGGTGCTGGTGCCGGGCATGACCTATCCCCGGATGAACCTCATCCACGCGCTCGCCGAGGACGGCCCACAGATCATGTCCGCGCTAGGCGACCGGCTCGGGGTCTCGGCGCGCAACATCACCGTTCTGGTGGACGGCCTGGAGAAGGAGGGCTTCGCCCGCCGGGTCCCCCACCCGAGCGACCGGCGCGCCACCATTATCGAACTGACCGAGACCGGCCGCGCCGTCCACCGACGCGTCTACGCCACTCACGCCGACCGCGCCGCCGCCCTGTTCGCCGCCCTGCCCGCGGGCGACCAGCAACACCTCACCCGCATCCTGGCCCGCCTTGCCGAAGCCTTGGCCAGCACCAGCGCCGCCGAAGGCAAACCCCTCGACCTCGACCCCGCCGGTTTTCGCGCCGACCTCGACGGAAGTGCGGCACCAGCGGAGTGAGGCCGGTCACCTTGGATTGACAAAATCCAGACTCTGTCAGTACAACTCCTTAAGGCCATCCACCCATCGTCTGAAGGCACGCCACATGAACACACGCACGCTGGGGGCCACCGGCCCGACCGTCTCCGCCATCGGCCTCGGCCTGATGGGCATGTCCGATCTGTACGGCCCCGCGGACCGCACCGAAAGCATCGCCACGATCAATGCCGCGCTGGACGCCGGCGTCAGCTTGCTGGACACCGGCGACTGGTACGGCCACGGCGCCAACGAGCGGCTCCTGCGCGACGCGCTGGCCGGCCGGGACCGGAACAGCGTCGTGATCAGCGTCAAGTTCGGGGTGCTGCGCGACCCGTCCGGTGCGGTCATCGGGCTGGACAACCGGCCTGTCGCGGTGAAGAACTTCCTTGCCTACACGCTGGAGCGGCTGGGCGTCGATCATGTCGACATCTACCGGCCGTCCCGGCTGGACCCGGCGGTGCCGATCGAGGAGACGATCGGGGCGATGGCGGAGCTGGTCAAGGCCGGTTTCGTGCGGCACATCGGCCTGTCCGAGGTCGGCGCGGACACGCTGCGCCGCGCCCATGCGGTTCATCCGATCTGCGACGTGCAGATCGAGTACTCGCTGGTCTCCCGGGGAGTCGAGGACGCGCTGCTACCGGCGGCCCGCGACCTCGGCGTCGGCATCACCGCCTACGGCGTGCTGTCCCGTGGGCTCATCTCCGGCCACTGGACGGGCGACCGCGCCGGCCAGCCGGACTTCCGTTCCCACCTGCCGCGGTTCAGCGGCGAGAACCTCGACCGCAACCTGGCCCTGGTCGAGGCGCTGCGCCAGATCGCAGACGCCAAGGGCGTCACCGTCGCGCAACTCGCCATCGCCTGGGTGCTCTCCCGCGGTGCCGACATCGTGCCGCTGGTCGGCGCACGCCGCCGGGACCGGCTCGCCGAGGCGCTCGCCGCGCTCGACGTCACGCTCGCCGAACCTGACGTGGCCGCGATGGAGGCCGCGATGCCCGCTGACGCGGTCGCCGGAACCCGCTACGACGTCCAGCAGATGTCCATTCTGGACAGCGAACGCCGGTGACCGACGTCCTCACCCCTGACCGGATCCTGGACAGTGCCGAGCAGGTGCTGCGCCGGTACGGGCCGGGCAAGGCCACCGTCGTGGACGTGGCCCGGGCGTTGGGCGTGTCCCACGGCAGCGTGTACCGGCACTTCCCGTCGAAGCTGGCCTTGCGCGACGCGGTCGCCTCCCGGTGGCTGGCCCGGGTCTCCACTCCGCTGGCCGCCGTGGCCGGCTGCGACGAACCCGCGCCGGTACGGCTACGCCGCTGGCTGGTCGAACTGTCCGGCGCCAAGCGGCGCATGGCCCGCGAGGACCCCGAGCTGTTCCAGACCTTCCACACCATCGCCACCCAGGCCCGGGACGTCGTCGCCGACCACCTGCGGATCCTCGCCGGCCAGATCGCTACGATCGTCGCCGACGGCATCGCCGCAGGCGACTTCGCACCCACCGATGCGACTACGGCCGGCCGGGCCGTCCTGCACGCCACGGCCCGCTTCCATCACCCCGCACACGCGGCCGAATGGGCCGACCCCACGATCGACGCCGACCTCGACGCAGTGGCATCGTTGCTGCTGAATGGCCTTCGCTCGGCGCCGGCGACGAACACCACGACCATCCCCGCGGCCCACCAGAAGCCGGCCGGTGGTGCAGCGTCAGACTTGTCCTGACGTTGTAGCGGATGCGACCAGCGGGCGTACGCGCCACACCACCCCGAGCGCGGGACTGCCGGTGGGACTTGGCTCGATCCTTTCCACAGTGAAGCCCTCGCGCCCGTAGAACGCGCCCGCACGCTCGTTAGCCACGAAGTGTTCGACATACAGCCGATCGGCGTCAGCGGGCAACTGCCTGGTGAGGGCGTCGAGCAGCCGCGGGCCTAGCCCGCGCCCGCGATGCTGTGGGTGAACATAGAGCTTGTAGACCACGTGGTCGGCTCCCCTGCGGCCGCGTTGCCCGACGCCGACCACGTGCCCGCCGGCCTCCGCGACCACCACCAGACCCCCGGCCACGGCCGCGTCGAGGTGCGTCTCGTTCCACCACCTGCGGATCTGCGCATCCGCCGCGGCAGCGCCGATCAGCGGGGCGTAGTGCGCCTGGACGTGCGCCCGGCCGAACCGGCAGATCGCCACCACATCGCCGTGCCCGGCATCCCGCACGACCGGCCCCGCCCTCGGCGCCACCGCATCCTCCCCGCAACGAACACCGGCCAGGTTAGGCGGCCCGGCCCACACGCCCTCCACCGCCAGCGCACCGAGGATCTACGTGACGCTTGAAGCCGTGCCGCGTTTCGTCCCGTAACCGCTGGTAGTTGCCCTGAGCCGGGGTGTTCGAAACGGGACACCCATGTAGGTTGTGGTGGCCGGGGGGGCGGGTGCCGTTGCCCTGCCAGGAACGGCGGAACACGACTCGACGGGGTGGGCGACGACGCGTGGTGGAAGCAGACAGGGCGATGACCCCCGAGCGGGCAGCGACCCAAGAGCCGACAGCGACCCCCGAGCGGGCAGCGACCCAAGAGCGGGCAGCAACCCCGGAGCGCGCAGCGACCCCGGAGCGCGCAGCGACCCCGGAGCGCGCAGCAACCCCGGAGCGCGCAGCAACCCCGGAGCGCGCAGCAACCCCGGAGCGCGCAGCGACCCCGGAGCGTGCAATGGGCGCGCTGATCGAGACCTGGACCAGGGTGGTGTGCCGGCACCGGTACGTGCCCGGCGGCGCGGTTCGGGTTCGTGCCCTCCTGGCGGACGCGCTACACCGAATGGTCACCGCGCTGACGGCGACGCAGTTCGACGCCAAGCTCGGGTACCGGGTCGGCTTCGAGCTGGTCACGTCGGGAGTGACCGCGCCGCAGGCCTTCGGTGGCACGGTCACGTTGCTCAGCCAGCAGCTGATCCCGCAGTTGGGCATCGGGCACCCCGAGGCGCACACCCGGCTCGCCGCGCTGCTCGGCCACCTGGTGATCGGGTTCACCGAGGCCAGCCGCAATGTCGTGCAGGCGGGAGCGGAGGCCATCAGCCGCGCCGAGCGGGCGTCGTGGCGCGAGGAACAGACGCTGCTGAACCGCCGGCTGCAGCACGCGGCGCTCCACGATCGGCTGACCGGCCTACCCAATCAGAGCCAACTGCGGACCAAGGTCGCCGAGCTGCTCGACGGCACCGGCCGGCTGGGGGTGTGCCTGGTCAACCTGGACCGGTTCACGTCGGTCAACGACAGCCTCGGCCGGGACACCGGTGACCAGCTCCTGCGGGCCTGGGCCCGGCGGTTGCGCCTGCTGGCGGACCGCAACGGGTTCTTCCTGGCGCACCTGGGCGGCGACGAGTTCGCCGTGGTGGTGGAGGACACCACCGGCCCCGACGACATGGTCAAGGTCGTCGACCTGGTGCTGCGGACGGTGCACGAACCGTTCGGCTTCGGCGGGCACCTGCTCTCGGTCACGGCCTCCGCGGGCGTGGTCGAGCGCGACACCGGCCAGCATCCGGTGGAGCTGTTGCAGGCCGCGCACATCACGTTGGGTTGGGCCAAATCGTCCAGCCGCGGTGGTTGGACGGCGTTCGACACCGAACGTCACGCCGCCAGCCTCGAGCAGCACGCGCTCACCGCGGCGATGCCGCGGGCACTGCACCGCGGCGAGTTCACCCTGGCCTACCAGCCGCTGATCCGGCTGGCCGACCGCCGCCTGGTGGGTGTCGAGGCGCTGGCCCGCTGGCACAGCCGTGAGCACGGCCCGGTCAGCCCGGACCGGTTCATCCCACTTGCCGAGCACACCGGGCTGATGGGGCCGCTCGGTCGCTATCTGCTGGAACGCGCCTGCGAGCAGGCCGGCGTCTGGCGCCGTCGCGGTCACCCCGAGTTCGTCATGAGCGTCAACCTCTCGGTCGCGCAGCTGGGCTTCGACGGCCTCGCCGCGACGGTCGCCGCCATCCTCGAACGCACCGGCCTGCCCGCTTGCCAACTGCAGCTGGAGGTCACCGAAACGGCCCTGGCCAACGGCGTGGACGGCGAGCTGGACGCGTTGCGGGCGATCGCCATGCAGGGCGTGCGGCTGGCAATCGACGACTTCGGCACCGGCTATTCCTGCCTTGCCTCTCTGGCCGACCTGCCGGTACAGGTGGTCAAGCTCGCCCCTGGATTCCTTGTCGGCATTGGCGAGAGCGGCGCCAGCCACTCGAACGACGTGATCCTTCCGGCGCTCGTCAAACTCACCCACGACCTGGGTTTGACGGTCATCGCCGAGGGCGTTGAAACGGCCCGCCAGGTGCGCGTCCTGGCGGACCTGAACTGCGATCTCGGCCAGGGGTTCTACCTCGGCCGGCCAAGGGCCAACCGGCACATCAGCCGTATGCTCGGCAACGTAGGCAATGGTGGTACGCGACAGCCGTAAGCGGCATTGGGGGGAGCTTCGTGATCACCTATCCTTTTGACACACCGGCCGGCTCCGATGTGGAACCCGAGGGCCTTCGCCTGCTGGCAATGGGCCAGGTGGCTCGGGCGTCGATGAACGGTTACCCGGTATGGCTGGCGCTGGCGTATCCCGCGGTTCGCCAAGTCCTGTCCGATCCCCGGTTCAGCCGGGAGGCGGCCGCATCTGGAGACGGCCCGGTAGCGAACCCGGCCGCCGCCAATCCCGATTTCCTCAGCAGCATGGATCCACCCAAGCACACCCGCGTCCGGCGCATGGTGGCGAACGCGTTCAGCCCGCGCATGGTCGAACGGCTCCAACCGTCGATTCAAGCGATCGTGAACGCGCTGCTGGACGGGCTGGTCGACCATGGCAAGCCGGCTGATCTCGTCGGCCTGCTCGCCGAGCCATTGCCGATCATGGTGATCTGTCAGCTGCTCGGCGTACCGATCGAGGATCGCCCGCAGATCCGGCGGTGGGCCGGCAAGCTCGTCGCCGACACGGCGGTACCACCGGCCGAAATCGCCGCGGCGATGCACCAGGTCAATGCCTATCTCGACGAGCTGATCGCAATGAAACGGCGTACCCCGGACGACGCCCTCATCTCCGCCCTGATCGCCGTCAACGACCAGGGCGACCGCCTGACCGCCGCCGAGCTGACCGCCAACCTGCAGTTGCTGCTGATCGCCGGCCATGAGACCACCGTGAGCCAGCTCGGCAACTGTGTTGTCACGTTGTTCCGGCACCCGGACCAGGCCACCCTGCTGACCAGCCGTCCCGAGCTCCTCGACGGCGCGGTGGACGAGCTGCTGCGGTACTCCCGGCTGTTCAGCGCCGTCCTGCCGCGCGTCGCCACCGAGGAGGTGTCGCTCGGCGAGACCGTGATCCGCCCGGGCGAGGTGGTCGTCCCACTGGTCTCCGTCGCCAACCGTGATCCGGCCGCCTTCGACGAACCGAACCGGTTCGACATCACCAGAACCGGCCCGGCGCCGCACACCGCCTTCGGCCACGGCCCACACTTCTGCCTCGGCGCACAGTTGGCCCGGCTCGAACTGCGAATTGCGCTCGGCGAGCTCTGGCGCCGGTTCCCGGCCTTGGCGCCGGCCGTCGAACTCGACGACCTAAACTGGAAGTCCGGTCTCGCGATCCGCTCGCTGCGGGCATTGCCCGCCCTCTGGTAATACCGCCTTAAAGCACAGAAAAGGGGTACGACGTGGAACGCCCGAGCTGGATTCCCGAGGGTGTGGACGTGACCGTACCGAACGCCGCCAGAATGTACGACTACGCCCTCGGCGGCTCCCACAACTTCGCGATCGACCGGCAGACCGCCGACCAGATCGAGCAGATGATCCCGGGCGCCAAAATGAACGCCTACGCGAACCGGGCCTTCGTCGACCGGGCCGTCCGCTGGCTCGCCACCCAGGGCATCCGGCAGTTCCTCGACATCGGATCCGGCATTCCCACCATGGGAAACGTACACGAAATCGTCCAGTCGATCGCCCCCGACGCCCGCGTCGTCTACGTCGACATCGACCCGGTCGCCATCGCGCACAGCAAGGCCATCCTGGCCGGCGTCCAGCATGTCCGGGTCGTCCAGGCCGACCTGGCTCAAGCCGCCGATATCCTGCACCACCCGGACGTCCTGGATCTGCTCGACTTCTCCCGGCCCGTCGCGGTCCTGCTCAACGCCGTCCTGCACTTCATTCCCGACGACGCCCACCCCGAGCAGATCCTTGGTCACATCCACGACGCCATCGTCCGCGGCAGCTTCCTCACCCTCAGCCACGGCACCCCACTTCCGGATTCCAGCGTCGCCGAGGACGTGGAGAACCTTCGCAACGTCTACCGCCGCACTCCCACCTCGCTGCACATACGCTCGCCTGAGCGCCTTCGCGAGCTCCTCACCGACTGGGAAATCCTCGAGCCTGGAGTCGTTCCGATCAACGAATGGCGCCCGGACCCCGACGATTTCAACCCGCCCGCCGTGGGCATACTCGCCGCGATCGCCCGCAAGCGCTGACCAACCCGAAAGGGATTTCAGCCCTCCGACTCCATACCGGTGTCGCTGCGTAGTCAAAAGGACGCCGCCGGAGCGGGTGCCCCGGCGGGCGCTCACCCAGACCGCGACCCGGCCGCCCAGCCAGCGGATGCCGCCGCGGGCGGCGCCGATCGAGAACGGCACCGGATACCGGCGCTCCAACCGCCGAAGTCCCAGGCGTCGTCGCCTGCCGCCTTCCAGCACACGCCTCGCACCGGCCGTTCGCACGAAACTACTAAAAGTAGCAGCTGATCAACGATAAGCAACCAAAGCCGCCGGAAACGATCTTCGCGGGCTCCCTTGCTCTGAGAGCCAGCTGGCACCATCGCTCGCCGCAGGTCATGAGCATCGCCGCTGGTCGGGCCCCGATGCCAGGTGGCTCTCAAAGCAAAGGGAGGCGCCGGAGTAGGCGCCAAGCTCGACCTATCACTTTAGGTAGTATTTGATCAACGATTGTTGCAGTCAGTCATGGCACGGTGTTGAGTCGCAGTGGTTGCACCGCGACCCAACCCGCGCAACCATCGCGCCCACAATCGGTGGCCGGGGGCCGCCCGGGGCACTGACCGCGCCACCGCGATCCCCAGCCCGGCACCACTACGCCACGGCGCCTGACGCGAACGCCAGCGGCGGCCGGCCCGGTGACCCCGGGCTCGGACGATGACCCCCGTTGCTGGGGCCCTTGATCACCGTTTCGGTGCCGTGAGCCGCGCTGAGCGCGGTTTCTGGCACCCGAACGGCGATCATGACCGGACCCTGCGGTGCGGTCGATTGCGCCGTTTTGGGCTCGCCTGATCGGGTCATTGCGGGGCCGCCGGGGACGCCGGATCGTTTACGCCGTGCGCGATGCTCGTTCGAACGGTGCACCGATGTGGCCCGGTGATCGGAAGGTGGCGGTCTGGGTCGCGCTCAACATCGAATGTTTCATACCCGGCCGGGGCGGACCGGCGCTGCAGCCGCATCTGGCGAGGGGGGAGGACATCGCCAACTACGACTGGCGCGAGTACGGCAACCGGGCCGGTTTCTGGCGGCTGCTCGACCTGCTGTCCGAACTGCCGGTGCCGGTCACGGCGGCGGTCAACGGCGACATGTGCCAGCGGCACCCGGACATCGTGGCGGCCGTGTCGAAGGCCGGGTGGGCCGTCATGGCGCACGGGCTGGACAACAGCACGCCGCACTACGGGTTGACGCCCGAGGCCGAGCGGGACCGGATAGAGCGAACGGTGGCGATGCTCGCCGAGGCGACCGGCCGGCAGCCGCTCGGCTGGCTGACGCCAGGCTTCGCGGTCACCAAGGCGACCCACGGGCTGCTTCGCGAGGCGGGGCTGGGCTACACCGCCGACCGGTGCGACGACGACGTGCCGTACTGGCTCGACCTGCCGGCCGGGCGGCTGCTGTCGGTGCCGTACGGCCTGGAGACCAACGACATCTCGCTGCTGCTGTGCATGCACTACACGGCGGCCGAGTTCGCCGACGCCGTCGTCGCGCACGTCGAGCAGCTGTGCGCCGAGCCGGGCGCGGGCACCGTCACCGGCATCGGCCTGCACACGTTCCTGGTCGGCCAGCCCGGGCGGATCGCGAGTCTGCGCTCGTGCCTTCGCCGGCTGGCCACGATGCCGCAGGTGTGGCTGTGCACCGCGGACGAGATCTACCAGCAGGTCAGTGGGCGGGAGGCGCCATGAAAACGGAGACGGTCTTAGAGGTTTTAGAGGTACCCACGGTTGAGGCCACCGCGGAGACGGTGGCGCCGTTCGGCGTGCTGGTCCGCGACAAGGTCACCGCGGCCATGGACATCCCGTACTACCCGCAGCGCGTGATCGAGGGCGGCGACCTCGGCTTCCACTACAACGGGCAGGCGTGCCTGCGCACGGCGCAGATCCTGCCCGGCGACCCGACGGTGTCCTGGCTGGAGCGGCACCTGCTGCTCACCCAGCTGTTCGTCGGGCTCGGGACCAGCGAGTTCCTGATGGTCCTCGCCCCACCCAACCACGAAAGCGGCGCCGACCTGCCCGACCTGTCGGCCGCCCTGACCCTGCGGTTCCCGCCCAGCAGCGCGCTCATGCTGCACCGCGGGACCTGGCACGACTTCCCGCTCGCCACCACCGGCCCGGTCACCCTGCTGCTCGCCAACTCGCAGGAGGTCGTCGACGCGCTGCAGGGCGCCGGTGGCCCCCGCGAACTGCACGAGGGCGACGTCCACAAGATCTCACTCGCCGACCGGTTCGGGGTACGGCTACGCCCGTCCTGCCTCGAAGCCGTCACGCCCGCGGCCGGCTAAACCCCCGGGCGCCACGCCCCACATTTGATCCCCACGGCGATGCGGCATTCGCGGGGACATCCGGTGCTGTCCGGTGACATTCAATTTACCGGCAGTAATACTTGGGAATGCCCACCCGCTGCGGGAAGGAGCGTCCCGTGCTCTCCCTTCGCCGTTTCGTCGCGGCACTGGCCGTGGTCGCCGCGACCGCGCTCGGCGCGCCCGCGGTCGCGGTCGCCAGCCACCTCCCCTACCACGACCCGTCGCTGCCGGTCGCCACCCGCGTCGCCGACCTGCTTTCCCGGATGAGCCTGGATGAGAAGCTCGGCCAGATGACGCAGGCCGAGCGATCCGCGGTCAGCAACGCGGACATCACCAACTTCCGGCTCGGCTCACTGCTGTCCGGCGGCGGCTCGGCGCCCAGCCCGAACACGGCGACGAACTGGGCCAATATGTATGACGGTTTCCAGAATGCCGCGCTGGCAACGCCGTTGGGCATTCCGCTGATCTACGGCGTGGACGCCGTGCACGGGCACAACAATGTGGTCGGGGCGACCATTTTCCCGCACAACATCGGGCTCGGCGCCACCCGCAACCCGACGCTGGTGCAGAACATCGGCCGGGCGGTCGCCGAGGAGGTCGCCGGCACCGGGATCGACTGGGACTTCGCGCCGTGCCTGTGCGTGGCCCGCAACGACCGCTGGGGCCGCACGTACGAGTCGTTCGGGGAGAAGCCGGAGCTGCCGACGCAACTGGCCACCATCGTCACCGGCCTGCAAACCGGCACACCAAGGGTGCTGGCCACCGCCAAGCACTACCTCGGCGACGGCGGCACCACCAACGGCACGGACCAGGGCAACACCCAGCTGACCGAGGCGGAGCTGCGGGCGATCCACCTGCCACCGTTCCAGGCGGCGGTGCAGCGCAACGTCGGCTCGGTGATGATCTCCTACAGCTCCTGGAACGGCGTCAAGCTGCACGGCCACCAGTACCTGATCACGACGGTCCTGAAGGGCGAGCTGGGCTTCGCCGGCTTCGTCGTCTCCGACTGGAACGGCATCGACCAGATCGACGGCTCCCCGGGGTTCACCGCCACCGAGGTCCGCACGGCCGTCAACGCCGGCATCGACATGGTCATGGTCCCGCACGCCTGGCAGAGCTTCATCTCGCTGCTGCGCACCGAGGTGCAGGCCGGCCGGGTCACCATGGCGCGGATCGACGATGCCAACCGGCGGATCCTGACCAAGAAGATCGAGCTGGGCCTGTTCGAGAGCCCGCTGACCGACCGGTCCTGGACCGGCACCGTCGGCAGCGCCGCGCACCGGTCGCTGGCCCGCCAGGCCGTCCGCGAGTCGCAGGTCGTGCTCAAGAACGCCGGCAACGTGCTGCCGCTGGCCCGCGACGGCAACCGGATCTTCGTGGCGGGCCGCAACGCCGACAACATCGGCCACCAGAGCGGCGGCTGGACGATCTCCTGGCAGGGCGGCAGCGGCGCGATCACCCCGGGCACGTCCATCCTGCAGGGCCTCCGCAACACCGTCGGCGCCTCGACGACGGTGACCTACAGCGCCACCGGATCGGGCATCGACAGCAGCTACCGCGCCGCGGTCGCGGTGATCGGCGAGACGCCGTACGCCGAGGGAGCCGGCGACCGCCCCGGCGGCATGGGCCTGGACCAGACCGACCTGAACACGCTGAACACGCTGCGCGCCGCGGGCGTGCCGGTGGTGGTCGTGCTGGTCTCGGGCCGGCCGATGGACATCGCCACCCAGCTGCCCGACTGGAACGCACTGGTCGCGGCGTGGCTGCCCGGCACGGAGGGCCAGGGCGTCGCGGACATCCTGTTCGGCGTGGCGCAGCCCACCGGCAAGCTGCCGATGACGTGGATGCAGTCGGTCAGCCAGCAGCCCATCAACGACGGCGACGGCAAGCCGGCCCTGTTCCCGTACGGCTTCGGGCTGACCTATGGAACCGCCCCGCCGCGCGACCCCTACCAGACGGTGCAGGCCGAGAGCTTCACAACGCAGTCCGGCGTCCAGACCGAGACCACCAGCGACACCGGCGGCGGCCTCAACGTCGGCTGGATCGCCCCGGGCGACTGGCTGCACTACGGCGCCGTCGACTTCGGCGCCAGCCCCGGGGCCACGACCGTCACCACCCGCCTGGCCTCCGGCGCCACCGGCACCGGCACCATCCAGTACCGCCTGGAC
This sequence comes from Pseudonocardiaceae bacterium, assembly GCA_035707525.1. Taxonomy (GTDB): domain Bacteria; phylum Actinomycetota; class Actinomycetes; order Mycobacteriales; family Pseudonocardiaceae; genus DASSUA01. The sequence continues at coordinate 5,174 of DASSUA010000159.1, read as the reverse complement.
AGCACCACCGGGCCGATCGTCGCCAGCGTCCCGGTCAGCAACACCGGCGGCTGGCAGTCCTGGACCAGCCGGGTCACCACGCTGTCCGGCAGCGCCACCGGCGTCCACCAGCTCTACCTGACCTTCACCGGCACCGGCGGCGACTTCGTCAACGTCAACTGGTTCCAGTTCAGCCGCCAGAGCAGCGGCTATCCGGTGATTCAGGCCGAAACCAGCAGCGCCCAGTCCGGCACCCAGACCGAAGCCACAAGCGACACCGGCGGCGGGCTCAACGTCGGCTGGATCGCGCCCGGCGACTGGCTGGCCTACAACGGAATCGACTTCGGCTCACCCACAGCCCTGTCGGTGACCACACGCATCGCGTCCGGCACGACCGCGACCGGCACGATCCAGTACCGCCTCGACAGCACCACCGGGCCGATCATCGCCAGCGTCGCGGTCAGCAACACCGGCGGCTGGCAGTCCTGGACCAGCCGGGTCACCACCCTGGCCGGCAGCGCCACCGGCGTCCATACCTTGTACCTGACCTTCACCGGCACCGGCGGCGACTTCGTCAACATCAACTGGTTCCAGTTCGCGCGGTGAAAGCCGTGACCGTCGGACCGCCGACCCGAAAGTGGGCCGACGGTCCGGCGCGCCATCTTGCGGTCAGGTGACCGGCACGGCGGCGAGCAACGCGAACGCGGCCGTTGCATCGCCGGTGAGCAGGGCGTGGTCGGCCTCGGCGATCGACCGTGCCCAGCCGGGTCCGGCCCGGCCCGCGACGACCGCGGACTGCGCGATGTCCCTGGCGGCCGCGACGATCGCCTCCCGCAACGCGGCCGTACCGGCGGCCGCCATCGCGTCACCGAGTGCGCTCAGCACGGCCGAGTCCCTGGCCGGACCGGCCGGGCGGGCGAGCGCGGCGGTCAGGCCGTTGCTGGCGGCGCGTGCCGCCGGAGCGGTGCCCAGCGCGGCCACGGCCGCCTGCGCCTGGCCGGCGTGGGCATGCAGGCCCCACCCGAACGGGAACAGCGGGTCGTAGTCGGCGTCGCCAACATTGATCGGAACCTGGGCCTCGGTGCGCGGCCACGTCATCGACAGCCGGCCGGTGAAGGGGCGCCGGCCGAAGAGCACATCGGCCACGCCGGCCCCCTCGCTGCCCGGCAGCCACGACGCCACCAGCGCGTCGATCTTCCCGAGCTGGTCGGTCAGGATCTGCGGGCGGCCCGAGACGACCAGCACCACGCACGTCTCGATGGCGTCGCACACCCTGTCGATCACCGCCCGGTCGACCGGCTGCAGGCTCAGCGACTTCTCCTCGAACTGAGCCGGCGAGCACCAGCCGCACTCGGGCCCGCCGACATCCCCGTACCCCTCGGCGTACGGCGTCTCGCCCACGACGACGACGCCGACATCGGAGCCGGCCATGGGCGCGGAAGCGTCCGGGCTGTAGGTGACGGTGGCCTTCGGCGCCACCTCGCGGATGCCTTCGAGAATGGTGGTGCCCGGGATGATGTCGCCGGAGATGCCCTGCCAGGCGATCGTCCAGCCGCCCGCCTGGTTGCCGATGTTGTCGGCGTTGCGGCCGGCGACGTACACCTTCGCCTTCTTGCCCAGCGGCAGCGCCCCACCCGCGTTCTTCAGCAGCACCTGCGACTGCGCCACCGCCTCCCGGGCGACCCTGCGGCTGAAGTCGCTACCGACCGTGCCGACGTTGTCCGCGGACGCGAACGGGTGCTCGAAGAGGCCGAGCTGGAACTTGGCGTACAGGATGCGGCGGACCGCATCGTCGATGCGGGCCATGCTCACGCCGCCGGAGGCGACCTCGGCGAGCAGCAGGGACTCGAACTGCGCGGCGCTGAACGGCTCCATGAACATGTCGGTGCCGGCGTTCACACCGGTGCGCACCTTGTAGGCGGTCAGCCCTCCGAAGCCGGGGTTGGCCGGGTCGGGGATCTGGTGGATGCCCTCCCAGTCGGAGATCACGAACCCCTTGAATCCGATCTGCCCCTTGAGCACATCCGTGATCAGCTCGCGGTGGGCGTGCAGCTTGACCGGGTTGCCGACGCCGTCCTCGGTGAAGTCGACGCTGGAGAACGACGGCATCACGCTGCCGACGCCGTACCGGTTCACGGCTGTGTCGTACGGCGCGAGGTCGATCCGCCAGAAGTCGGGGCGGCTGCTGACCGTCACGCCCTGGTCGATCGTGTAGACCTGCTCCCACCACGGCCTGCCGACGTTGCGCGCGGCCGCCGCGTAGTCGTACTCGGTGTCGCCGTCGCCGGCGTAGTGCTTGGCGGTGGCCAGCACGCGGTCCCGATCGTCCAGCTTGCCGGCGTGCTTGCCCTGCAGGCCGTCGATGATGGTCTCCATGCTCGCCACGAGCGCCGGGTCCTCGCCGAAGCTCTCGTAGGTCCGGCCCCACCGCTCATCGCGGGCCACGCATACGCACGGGCTGAAGTTCCACGGAATCCCGGTCGCGCGCACCTCCTCCGCGGTCACCCGCCCCACCCGCGCCACGAGCGCCGGGTCGCGGGTCGAGCCGAGCCCGATGTTGTGCGGGAAGATCGTCGCGCCGTACACGTTGCCGTGGCCGTGCACCGCGTCGATACCGTAGATGAGTGGAATGCGCAGGCGCGTGCTCAGCGCCTGCGCCTGGAAGGTGTTCACCATCGTTACCCACGCGGCCGGCGTGTTCGTCGGCGGGGTCGAGCCGCCTCCGGACAGCACGGACCCGAGGCGTAGCTCGGCGATCAGCGCCGGACTGTCGGCGACCGCACCGCGCTCGGCCTGCGTCATCTGGCCGACCTTCTCCTCCAGCGTCATGCGCCCGAGCAGGTCGGCGACGCGCTGGTCGATGGGCAGCTTGGCGTCCAGGTACGGAAGGTGGGTCGCCTCGTCCGGCGACGCCACGGCCGCCGGCACCGGCAGCAGGGCGAGCGCGAGCCCGGCGCCCAGGGCGGCGAGCCCCATGCGCCGGCGCACGCTCGATATTCGGATGATTTCAGTCAACGGGACCTCCCCGGATCGGCTGCGGACAGCGCGAGCCGAGTACGACCGAACCGGGTCGGCGACAGCCCGCAAAATCATCCGCAGTGATCGATTGAGGGCTATTGCTACTTCGACTGCAAGCCAAACACCACTAGCCAGATCATATCTAGGCATATGCCCTGACTAGGTATTCCCGCCTCGACGCTGCGCTGCGCTACACCGAGTTCGTCAGGCGGCGCCGGCCTTGGGAGCCGGTGGGCGCAGGGTCGCGTCGATCAGGCCGGTGACCGCGTTGACGCAGCTGCCGCAGCCGGTGGTGGCGCGGGTGCGCGCGGCAACCTCGCCCACGGTGCCGGCTCCGGCCAGCACGCACGCGCGGATGGCGCCCTTGGTGACGGCATTGCAGTGGCAGACGACGGCGGAGTCCGGCAGTTCGGCAGGGTCGGCGGGCGAGCCGGCGCCAAAGCCCGCGAACAGCAGGCCGAGGCGATCGGGCGGTACCGGGGCGCTGCGCCCGTAGAGCTGGCCGACGATGCCGGCGGTGGACACGTCGCCGAGCAGGATGGCGCCGGTCAGCCGGCCGCCCCGGACGACGAGCTTCTTGTAGGTGCCGCGGGTGGGGTCGCTGAAGTGCACGATCTCCGCCGTGTCGTCGTCGACGCAGGTGTCGCCCATGGCGGCCAACTCGATGCCGCTGGCCTTGAGGCGCATGATCGGGCGGGAGCCGGTGTAGGTGGCGGCCGGGTCGGCGCCGGTGATGTGGCGGGCGGCGACGGCGGCCTGCTCCCAGGCCGGCGCGACCAGGCCGTAGGTCTGGCCGCGATGCTCGGCGCACTCGCCGACGGCGTAGACGTGCGGGTCGGTGACGGTGCGCATGGCGTCGTCGACGGCGATGCCGCGCTCGACGCGCAGCCCGGCGGCGGCCGCCAGGGACACGTCCGGACGGGTGCCGCAGGCGACAACGAGCAGGTCGGCGCGCAGTTCGCGGCCGTCGGCCAGGCGCAGGCCGCGGAACCGGGCGTCGGCGTCGGCGTCGACGGCGCCCTCGACGGCGACCGTCATGGCGTCGAGCTCGACGCGGATGCCGAGCTGGTCGAGGACCCGGGCGAGCACCTGGCCGCCGGCGGGGTCGAGCTGGCGCTCCATGAGAAAGGCGGCGGCGTGCACGACGGTGACGCCGACACCGCGCGCCGCCAGGCCGCGGGCGGCCTCCAGGCCGAGCAGGCCGCCGCCGAGCACGAGGGCGGTCCGCGCGCCGTGGACGCCGGTGGCGTCGATGCCGAGCGAGTCGAGGATTCGCCGGCAGTCGCCGATCGTGCGGAACACCTCGACGCCGGGCAGTTCCGGCCGCAGGCCGGGGATCGGCGGCAGCAGCGGCACGCTGCCGGTGGCCAGGACGAGCGTGCCGTAGCGGGCCGCGCGGCCGCAGGCGGTGTAGACGAGCCGGTGCCGCCGGTCGATCGCCATGACCGTGACGCCGGTGCGCGTGTCGATGCCGGGCGGCGAACCGAGCAGGGCGTGCTCGAGCTCGGCGCGACCGGCGAGGACCTCGGAGAGCAGGATGCGGTTGTAGGCCGGGTGCGGCTCGGCACCGAACACCGTGACCTCGGTCGACGGGCTCAGTTTGTGGATCTCCTCGGCGACCCGGGACCCGGCCATGCCGTTGCCGACCACGATGACACCGTCTTCTGAGTGGGCATGGCGGGTCATGCGGCACGCTCCAGGCGGACGGCGCACACCTTGAACTCCGGCATCCGGGACACCGGGTCCAGCGCGGCGCTGGTGACGTCGTTGGTGCCAGGCCAGTGGAACGGCATGAACACGGTGTCCAGGCGGATGCTGTCGGTCAGCCGGGCCGGCGCTACGACGCCGCCGCGACGGCTCGTAACCCGGACCGGATCGCCATCGACGATGCCCAGCAGCGCGGCGAGCTGCGGGTGCAGCTCGACGTAGAGCGCGCCGGCCGCGGCGAGCAGCGCCGGGACGCGGCGGGTCTGGGCGCCGGACTGGTAGTGCGCGAGCTGGCGGCCGGTGGTCAGGTACACCGGGTACTCGTCGTCGAGATCCTCCGCGGCGCCACGGTGGAACACGGGCACGAACCGGGCGCGGCCGTCGGGGGTGTGGAACCGGTCGACGAACGGCCTCGGAGTAGAGGTGTCGGCGCAGGGCCAGAACGTGTCGATGTCCTCGTCGATCCGCTC
>DASSUA010000158.1:0-3709 GCA_035707525.1 Pseudonocardiaceae bacterium | reverse complement strand
GATCGAGGCGACGTGCGTGCCGTGGCCGTGGCGGTCCAGCGGGTCGGCGTCGGTGGAGAAGTTGGCGGCGGCGACGACCTTGCCGGCGTCCAGGTCGGGGTGGGTGGCGTCGACGCCGGTGTCCAGCACGGCGATCCTGGTGCCGGCGCCGTCGAACCCGGCGGCCCACGCCTGCGGCGCGCCCACCTGCGGAACGCTCTCGGCGAGCGAGACCTGCACCCTGCGGTTGAGCCAGATCTTGCCGATCTGGCTGGCCATGGTTTTGGCGTTGGTTTCGGTGCCGGTGTCCGGGGTGCCGGTCAGGCCGGCCCAGAAGTCGTGGGCCTTCGCCTTGTCCTCCCGGACCGACCGGGCGTTGATGCTTTCCAGGGTGAGCTCCGGCCGGGTGCCGGCCGGAGCGGCGGCGCGCCCGGCGGTGGCCACGCCCGGTTGGTACGCGACGATGAGGCCGATCGAGTCGCTGGCCGCGTCGTCGTAGCCGTTGGCGACCAGCGCGCTGACGTTGAACAGTTCCTCGTCGAGCTTTCCGGCCGCGAGCAGCGGCATCGCGTCGGTGGGGATCACGTAGACCTGGTCGTCGACCTCCCTGGTGGCGTAGCTGACGCCGAGCCGGGCGGTGTTCGGCTGGACCGTGGCGACGTCGTTGCCGCCGGCGAGCCGTTGCAGCAGTACGCGGTCGCCGCTGATCAGGGTGACGGAGTGCCGGGTGACCACCGGGTTGCCAGCCGCCGCGGCGCCGTCGGGGGCCGCGTGAGAGGGGGCGGCGAGCGTAAGTGCCGCCGCTGTCGCGAAGCCGGACAGCGCCGCGGCCGCCCGCACCGTGCTGGATCGTCGGGTCATCTGCCTCTCCCATCGCGGACGCCGGGACGCGTCGCCTGGTCGGACCCGCGCCGAACCGCATTCGAGCGGTCGTCGAATGTATGGGGTGACGGGATTACGGCAGGACCCTGTCACGCTGCCGGCGGCTTCCGGAAGACGTCAGCGCATCCTATTTGCGTCACTGACGTGAAACGGAGGGAGACGACTGCCACTATTCACGCTGTGTTGCAGGTGCTCGGGCTCGCCCCCGACGAGCAGGACCTCTACGAGCAGCTGGTGAGCTGCCCGCCGCTGACCATGGCTCAAGTGTGCGAGCTGGTCGAATGCCGGTGCGCCGGCGGCGACTGCGCGACCCCGGCGGCCCTGGACCGGCTGCGCGGCCTCGGGCTGGTGTCCAGGCAGTCCGGTGAACCGCCGCGCTGGAGCGCGACCCCGCCCAACGCCGCGCTCCAGGTGCTGATCAGCGAGCGTGACCGGGAGCTGGCCGAGACGCGCCGCTACCTGGCCGAGGTGACCAGCCGGTTCAGCCAGAACCACACGGTCGGCAACCCACCGGCCATGGTCGAGGTGATCTATGGCCGGGAGGAGATCATCCGGCGCGGCATCGAGCTGCAGCGCGGCACCCGCCGGGAGATCCGGGCGTGCGACGCGCCGCCCTACCCGGCCGACGACGCGGCCGCGGTCAACACGATGGAGCTCGACCACCTGCGCCGCGGCGTCCGCTACCGCATCCTGTACGACCGGCGGGCGCTCGACATTCCGGGCCGGCTCGCCGACCTGGAGGCCGGGATCGCCGCCGGCGAACAGGCCAGGGTCACCGACATCCCGCTCAAGATGACGCTGTCGGACTACCCCATGGCGATCCTGCCGCTGCGCTCACCGCCCGACGTCGAGTCGCGGCTGATCGTCCACGACTGCGTGCTGCTCGACGCGCTGTCGGCGCTGTTCGAGATGTACTGGGACCAGGCGCTGCCGCTGCGGGTGAGCGCGGGCCGCGCGGAGCTGCCCGGGCACGAGGGCGGGCCGTCGGCGGACGAGCGGCACCTGCTGCCGCTGCTGGTCGCCGGGCTCACCGACCAGGAAATCGCCGCACAGCTCGGGGTGAGCGACCGGACCGTACGCAGCCGGGTGCGGGCGATGATGGCCAGGCTCGACGCCGCGACCCGGTTCCAGGCCGGCTACCAGGCCGTTCAGCGCGGCTGGCTCGCCGTCGACGACGCCGTCGACGATCGGGTCACGGTCGATGATCCGGACGGTGGTCCCGATGCCTGACAGCGTGACCGGTCTGGGTGACGCCGAGCGCGCCGCATACGAGCTGCTCGTCGACCGGCCGGCGGCGACCATCGAGGAGCTCGCCACCATGTGGACCCGCGCCGAGCCGCTGGCCGGCGTGCTGGCGGCGCTCGAGGAGCGGGCGGTCATCTGCTCCACGGCGGGCCCGCCACCGCGTTACGGCCCGGTCGCTCCCGACGTCGCGTTCGCGTCCGCACTGACCGACTTCGAGGAACGCCTCGACCGGGCCCGCCGGCACATCGGCATCCTCGACGCCGCCTTCCAGGCCAAGCCGGCCGAGCACAATGCGGCAACCGTGGTCGAGGTCGTCACCGGGAACCGGGCCATCCGGCAGCGCCTGCGCCAGCTGCAGCGGGGCGCCCGGACCCAGGTCGGCTGCCTGGCCAAGCCGCCGTACTTCGACAACGACGGCACCACCGATGCGGCGCTCGAGCTGCTGGGTCGCGCGGTGGCCTGCCGCACCGTCTACGCGCGGTCGGCGATCGAGCACCCCGGCGCGCTCGCCACCGTCGAGCGGCTCTCGCGCGCCGGCCAGGAGTCCCGGGTTCTGCCCGACCTGCCGCTGACCGTCTACCTGGTCGACGACCGGCACGCCGTGCTGCCGCTTCGCCGGGGGCCGGCCAACTCCGAACCCGGCACAGCAGGCACAGCCGGTGCCGAGGCGGCCGTCGTGGTGCATCCGTCGGCGCTGCTCGAAGCCCTCGTCAAGCTGTTCGAGGGCATGTGGCAGCGGGCGCTGCCGCTGCACCCGCCGGTGGAGGAGCAGCGCACCGGCGTCGACCAGCAGCGCCTCATCACGCTGCTGCTGTCGGGCCTGACCGACGAGGCGATCGCGCGGCAGCTGGGCCTGAGCCATCGGACGGTGCAGCGCCGCGTCGCCACGTTCATGGCCGATGTCGGCGCCCACACCCGGTTCCAGGCCGGCGTCAAGGCCGCCCTGCAGCAGCACCGCCGGTGAACCGCGCCAGCCACCGCTCGCCGGCAGCGTCGAACGGTTCGACCCGGCTCCGCACGGCGTCCATCAGCTCATCGGCGGTGCGGCGGGCCAGCTCGATGACGTCGGCGGGGTAGCCGTAGCGGAGCTGGTGCTCGTCGAACTCGTCCTCGTCGAGCAGCTCGACGCGGCCGTCCCGGAACCTGGCGACATCGAGGTCGAGGTCGACCGCCTTCAGCGAACCGGGCGCCCAGACCGGGAGCGTCGTCACGTCGATGTACAGCTCGATGACCGAGGGCGCCGAGTTCCAGTACGCCGTCCAGCAGCCCACGGACGGAACCAGCATCACGACGTCGTGCGGCTGCTCGATCGGCTCCTCGTCGCCGCGCTGGAGCGAGAGCCCGGCTCGGCCGCCCAGCCAGTGGCCGAACCCGTCGGCCCCCAGCTCCTCGAGCGTGAACTCCCAGTGTCGGTGGCCGCCCCACTTGGTGAAGCTGATCCGAACCTCCCCGTTCATAACGGGCACCCTAGATCGTTGACCGGTATTTCGGTGCAGGTGGCGACACGTGAAGTAGGTGCGTGATCTTGTGGATGTTCGGCGTTGGGTGCGGCTCTTCCGGACGGACGCCGTTGTCGTGTTGCTGGACCCATTGATCGCTGTTT
>DASSUA010000157.1:0-4194 GCA_035707525.1 Pseudonocardiaceae bacterium | reverse complement strand
CGAGGCGCCGCTCGCGCAGCGGGTCGGCGGGTTCCTGTTCTTCATGGCGGCGGTCAACGTCTTCATCGGGATCTTCAACCTGCTGCCGCTGCTGCCGCTGGACGGCGGGCACATCGCGGTCAACCTGTACGAGAAGGTGCGCGACGTGCTGCGCCGGCTGCGTGGGCTGCCGGCCGGCGGGCCGGTCGACTACAACAAGCTGCTGCCGTTGACCTACGCCGTCGTGCTCGTCGGTGGTGCGATCATGGTGCTGACCCTGACCGCCGACATCGTCAATCCCATCCGTCTGGAGTAGATACCCCTGATGTCCGTTTCGCTAGGCATGCCGGCCGCGCCGCCCCCGGTGCTCGCGCCGCGGCGCAAGACGCGCCAGCTGCAGGTCGGCTCCGTCGGCGTCGGCAGCGACCACCCGGTGTCGGTGCAGTCGATGACCACGACGGTGACTGCCGACGTCAACGCGACGTTGCAGCAGATCGCCGAGCTCACCGCGACCGGTTGCGACATCGTGCGGGTCGCGTGCCCGTCGCAGGACGACGCCGACGCGCTGCCCGCGATCGCCCGCAAGTCGCAGATCCCGGTGATCGCCGACATCCACTTCCAACCCAGGTACGTCTTCGCCGCGATCGAGGCCGGCTGCGCCGCGGTGCGGGTCAACCCCGGCAACATCAAGAAGTTCGACGACCGGGTCAAGGAGATCGCCCACGCCGCCAGGGACCACGGCACCCCGATCCGGATCGGGGTCAACGCCGGTTCCCTGGACCCGAGGCTGCTGGCCAAGCACGGCAAGGCGACCCCGGAGGCGCTGGTCGAGTCGGCGCTGTGGGAGGCGTCGCTGTTCGCCGAGCACGACTTCCACGACATCAAGATCTCGGTCAAGCACCACGACCCGGTCGTGATGATCGCCGCGTACGAGCAGCTCGCGCAGCAGTGCGACTACCCGCTGCACCTCGGGGTGACCGAGGCCGGCCCGGCGTTCCAGGGCACGGTCAAGTCGGCGGTGGCCTTCGGCGCGCTGCTGCGGCAGGGCATCGGCGACACCATCCGGGTCTCGCTGTCCGCGCCACCGGTCGAGGAGGTCAAGGTCGGCAGCCAGATCCTGGAGTCGCTGAACCTTCGCCCGCGCCGGCTGGAGATCGTGTCGTGCCCGTCGTGTGGCCGCGCGCAGGTCGACGTGTACAAGCTCGCCGACGAGGTGACCGCCGGTCTGGAAGGCATGGAGGTGCCGCTGCGGGTGGCCGTGATGGGCTGCGTGGTCAACGGCCCCGGCGAGGCCCGCGAGGCCGATCTCGGAGTCGCCTCCGGCAACGGCAAGGGCCAGATCTTCGTCAAGGGCGAAGTGATCAAGACCGTGCCCGAGCACCTGATCGTGGAGACCCTGATCGAGGAGGCGATGCGGATCGCCGAGGAGGCCGGTAGCGAGGACGCCGGCACGGGTGCCCCAACCGTCACCGTTGGGTAATCCTCGCAAGCTGTAATAAGGCCCGGTCGATCTGGCAGGCTGGTGCATGTGCTGAAGCTGGCGGGCGCCCGCCTGCTGGGAAACCGCGACGTCGACTGGGTCCGCGCGGCGCTCGAGGCCGACTCCGTCGCCGCCTGCATGGTCGCGGCACGGGTCGAGACGGCCGGCACCGACCCGTGGCGGCTCGGCGGCGAACTGTGGGGGTTCGGCGACCGCCTGGAGGGGCTGTGCTTCGCCGGGGCGAACATGATCCCGCTGCGCGGCGACCCGGACGCGCTTCGTGCGTTCGCCGACCGGGCGATGCACCGCGGCCGCACCTGCTCGTCGCTGGTCGGGCCGGCGCATCCGGTGCTCGGTTTGTGGAACGAGCTGGCCGACGCCTGGGGCCCGGTCCGGGAGATCCGCCCCGATCAGCCGCTGCTGGCGATGAACCGGTTGCCGGACGTGCCGCCGGACCCGCTGGTGCGCGCGGTGCGCCCCGACGAACTCGACCGCTACCTGCCGGCCGCGATCGCAATGTTCACCGAGGAGGTCGGCATCGACCCGACCGCCGGTGACGGCGGCGCCGGCTACCGGGCGCGGGTCGCCGAGCTGATCGCCACCGGGCGCGCGTTCGCCAGGTTCGAGGGCGGTGAGGTGGTGTTCAAGGCCGAGATCGGGGCGCTGTCGCGCCGGGTCGGCCAGCTGCAGGGCGTCTGGGTGCACCCGCGCCGGCGTGGCCAGGGCCTCGGCGCGATCGGCACCGCGGCCGTGGTGGAGCGGCTGGTTTCCGGGATGGGGCGGTCGGCGAGCCTGTACGTCAACTCGTTCAACCTGCCGGCGAGGGCGATGTACAACCGGATCGGCTTCCGCCAGGTCGGCACGTACGCCACGGTCCTGTTCTGACGCTGTTCTGACCACGGTGCCGGGCACACGCCGGGGCCCGTGTCGGGCCTCGCGGGCATACTGCGGACGTGCCCGTAGCCCGCCCCGGCGCCGCCGCCCTTGCGCTGCTGCTGTTGCTGTCACTGTTGCTGTCACTGCCCGGTTGCGGGCTGTTCGGTGACGACGAGCCCAAGCCGCAGGACGCCGTGAACGCGTTCCTGACGGCGTTGGCCGCCGGTGACGACACCGCCGCCGCCGCGGCCACCGACGACCCGCAGGCCGCGACCGCCATGCTCACCAAGGTTCGCGCCGCGCTCGAACCCACCGCCGTGCAGGCCCGCCTCGACCAGGTCCGCGACTCCGGCGGCGGCACGGCGGAGGCGTCGTTCACGACCACCTGGACGCTCGGCGAGGACCGCTCGTGGAGCTATCCGGGCACGATGCAGCTTCACCTCGACGACATCGACCCGGAGTCCGGCCGGTGGGTGGTGCGGTGGTCGCCGGCGATCGTGCACCCGAGCCTGTCCGCCCAGCAGGGGCTCGCGGTTCGCGAGCTGCCCGCCGAAGCGGCTCCGATCGTCGACCGTGACGGGGCGCCGCTGCTGGCCGCGGAGCGCGTGGTGGCCGTGCTGCTGTACCGGGAGGACGCCGGCAACGTCCGCCGGGTCGCCGACGCGCTGGCCGCGGCGCTGTCCCCATTCGACCAGACGATCACCGCGGACGCGATCGTCGACGGCGCAGCCAAGACCACCGGCGGCAACGGCTACCAGGTCGCGCTGCTGCGCGTGGTGGACTACGAGGGCGTCAAGCCGCGCATCTACGACCTGCCGGGGGTGCGCTTCTCGCTGCAGATCCGGGTGCTGCCGACGGCCGGACGCGACTTCGCCAAGCAGCTGCTTGCGACCGTTCGCGCCGCCGCCGAGCCACAGATCAACGGCAAACCCGGCTGGCGGGTGGTGAGCCTGGACGCGGCCGGTGCCGAGGTCGAGACCCTGCACGAGCGGCGAGCGCAGCCCGGCACCACGGTCACCACGACCCTGTCGCGGCCGACCCAGCTCGCCGCCGAGAACGCGATCAGGGCGCTCAACCAGCAGGCCATGATCGTCGCCCTGCAGGTGTCGACCGGCGAGGTGCTGGCGGTGGCGCAGAACCCGGCCGCCGACGCCGCCGGGCCGATCGCGCTCACCGGCCGCTACCCGCCCGGCTCGACGTTCAAGATCGTGACGGCGTCCGCGGCGATGCAGGCCGGCGCGGTCGCCGCCGGCACGCCGGTCCCCTGCCCTGGAACGACCGTGATCGAGGGCCGGCTGGTGCCCAACATCAACCGCTTCGATCTGGGTACCGTGCCGCTGCACGAGGCGTTCGCCAACTCGTGCAACACGACGTTCGCCACGCTGGCCGCTGGCCTGCCGCCGGCCGCGCTGACCGACGCCGCGCGCCAGCTCGGCATCGGGGTCGACTTCGTCATGGCCGGCGCGACGACGATCACCGGTTCGGCGCCGCCCGGCGCGACCGCGGTCGAGCGCGCCGAGGCCGGCTTCGGCCAGGGCAAGGTGGTCGTGAGCCCGTTCGGGATGGCCGTGGCGAGTGCGACCGTGGCCAGCGGCACGACGCAGCTCCCGATCCTCATCCGGGGCGTCGCGACGACGGCCGAGGCCGCGGCGGCCCCGCCACCGCCCCCGATCGTGCAGGCGCTGCGGTCGATGATGCGCGAGGTGGTCACCGGCGGGTCGGCCACCGCTCTGGCCAGGGTGCCCGGCGAGGTGCACGGCAAGACCGGGACGGCGCAGTTCGGCGATGGCACGCACTCGCACGGCTGGTTCGTCGGCTACCGCGGCGACCTGGCGTTCGCGGTGCTGATCGTCGACGCC
>DASSUA010000156.1:0-4292 GCA_035707525.1 Pseudonocardiaceae bacterium | reverse complement strand
CCGCGGCCTGCTCGTGGGTGCGCCGCGAACCCATCTCGATGAGCATCCGGCCGTCCGCCGCGGTGGCCATCCGGGCCGCCGCCGCGGCCACCGAGCAGTCGTGGTTCAGGATCGACAGCACGAGCGTCTCCAGCAGCACGCACTCGGCGAACGTGCCGGACACGGTGAGCAGCGGCGAGCCCGGGAAGAACAGCTCCCCCTCCGGGTAGCCGGCAACGTCGCCGCCGAAGCGGTAGCCGGCAAGCCAGGCCAGGGTCGACTCGTCGACGATCGCGGCCCGCCGCAGCGCGTCCAGCTCCTCGGGCCCGAACCGGAACGCGCAGATGGCCTCGACCAGCCGACCCACACCGGCGACCACCCCGTAGCGGCGGCCGTCCGGCAACCGCCTGGTGAACAGCTCGAACACGCACCGCCGCCGGGCCGTGCCGTCGGCGAGCGCGCTGGCGAGCATGGTCAGCTCGTAGTGGTCGGTGAGCAGTGCCGTGCTCTGGCCCGTCATGGTGCGAGCCTACGAGCGGCAACCCGCCACTCGGATGCAACGCCGTCCGCAGCGGTGAGACCATGTAGGCATGACCTCCCCCGTCGAGCTGGAGCGACCGGAAGTCGACCAGGTTGGCGTCGAAGACAGCCCGTGGGTGGCGATCGTCTGGAACGACCCGGTGAACCTGATGTCCTACGTCACCTACGTCCTGCAGAAGCTATTCGGCTACAGCCGGGAGGTGGCCACCAAACTGATGCTCGATGTCCACCACAAGGGCAGGGCCGTCGTGTCCAGCGGAGGCCGGGACAAGATCGAGGTCGACGTGGCGCGGCTGCACGCCGCCGGCCTCTGGGCGACCATGCAGCACGACAAGTGAGGGGCTGGCGGCGCTCCGGCGACCAGGTGGTCGCCTCGATCGAGCGCAACGAGGCACAGTTGCTGCGGGGCCTGGTCGGGCAGATCCGCCAGATCCTGGCCGCCCGGGTCGCCGAGTCGCCGGTCGACGAGCTCAGCGCGATCACCGGCATCCGCGCCGGCCCGACCACCCCGCCGCAGGACCGCGTGCTGGCCCGGCTGCTGCCGGAGTTCCACCGCGACGACGCGACGCTCGCCGGCGGGCTGCGCGCGCTGCACGAGCCGGAGCTGATCGACGCCAAGGACGGGGTCGCCGCCGTCGTGCTGCGCACCTGCCCCGCCGACGGCGGCAAGGTGCGGCTGACGATGGACGAGGCGCAGGCGTGGCTGTCGGCGCTCAACGACGTCCGGCTCGCCCTGGGCACCGTGCTCGAGGTCACCGAGGACCTGCCCGACGAGCTGCCGCCGACCGACCCGCGCGGCCCGTACCTGGGCGTCTACCACTGGTTGACCTACGTGCAGGAGTCTCTCGTCCACGCGGTCTCCGGGCCGTGAGGGCCGGAACGCACAACGCGATCACCGACGTCGCCGGGATCGCCGCCGGCCACCACCACCGCATCGGCGACGGGTGGGCGACCGGGGTCACCGTCGTGCTGGCGCCCACGGCCACGGTCGGTGCGGTCGACGTCCGGGGCGGTGGGCCGGGCACCCGGGAGACCGACCTGCTCGACCCCGCCAACCTCGTGCAGCACGTCGACGCCGTCGTGCTTGCCGGCGGCAGCGCGTACGGCCTGGCGGCCGCGGACGGGGTCGTGCGGTGGCTTGCCGAGCGCGGCCGGGGCTTCCCGGTCGGCGCCCAGCCGCACGAGGTCGTTCCGATCGTGCCGGGCGCGGTGCTGTTCGACCTGCCGGTCAACCGGTGGGGCAACGTGCCCGACGCCGGGTTCGGCCGGGCCGCCTGCGAGGCGGCCACCGGCGGGCCGGTCGCGCAGGGCTGCGTCGGCGCCGGCGCGGGCGCGACCGCCGGCCACCTCAAGGGCGGCATCGGAACCGCCTCGGCGGTGCTGGACGGCTTCACCGTCGGCGCGCTCGTCGCCGTCAACCCGTCCGGCAGCGCGGTCGACCCGGCCGACGGGCTGCCGTTCGGGGCCGGTCTCGGCCTACCCGGCGAGTTCGGGCTGCGGGCGCCGAGCCGCGCGGACGTCGACGCCGCGGCGGCGTGGCTCACCGCGCCCGCCCGGTCCAGCCCGTTCAACACCACGCTCGGCGTTGTCGCCACCGACGCCGCCCTCACCAGGTCGCAGTGCCGGCGGCTCGCCATGGCCGGCCACGACGGGCTGGCCAGGGCCGTCCGGCCGGCACACACGCTGTTCGACGGCGACACCGTGTTCGCGCTGGCCACCGGCGCCCGGCCGGTACCTGACGAGCCGGCCCTGCTCAACGCGCTGGCCGCGGCCGCCGCGGACACCTTCGCCAGGGCCGTCGTGCACGCCGTGGTCTGCGCCACATCGGTCGCGGGTCTGCCAACCTATCGCCAGTTATGGCCCTCGGCGCAGGAATGACGGCTGGGCCGCGCGGCGTTGAACCGTAAGATGAGCAGCGTGCTGGTGATCCGGCGTGACCTCGTCGACGCGATGGTCGCGCACGCCCGCCGCGACCATCCGGACGAGGCCTGCGGCGTGCTCGCCGGGCCGGCCGGCTCGGACCGTGCCGCGCGGATCATCGAGATGACCAATGCCGAGCGGTCGCCGACGTTCTACCGCTTCGACTCGATGGAGCAGCTGCGGGTCTGGCGTGACATGGACGCAGCCGACGAGGTTCCGGTGGTCATCTACCACTCGCACACCGCCACGAAGGCCTACCCCTCGCGCACGGACATCTCGCTGGCCGCCGAGCCCGAGGCGCACTACGTGCTGATCTCCACCCGGGACCCGAACCTGCACGAGCTGCGCTCGTTCCGGATCGTCGACGGCGTGGTCAGCGAGGAGCCGGTCGAGGTCGTCGAGTCGTACATGTTCGCGCACACCGGCGCGGACGACGTGCCCGACTGTCGCTGACCACTACGGCAGCTGACCGGCAGCTAACGCAGCGCGTCCAGTCATCCCGCACGTCTGGTAGGAGGAACCCCTCGTGGCCGTCACCGTCTCCATCCCGACCATCCTTCGCACCCACACCGGCGGCGCGAAGTCGGTCGAAGCGTCCGGCACCAACCTCGCCGAGCTGATCGACAACCTGGACAGCTCGCACTCCGGGCTCAAGGCCAGGCTGGTGACCGACGGCTCGCTGCACCGGTTCGTCAACGTCTACGTCAACGACGAGGACGTCCGGTTCGCCGGCGGCCTGCAGGCCCCGGTCTCCGACGGCGACACCGTGACCATCCTGCCCGCGGTGGCCGGCGGCTAGCCATGGCCCGCTACGACTCGCTGCTGGCAGCCGTCGGCGACACGCCGCTGGTGCGGCTGCCCCGGCTCTCGCCGAGCCCACAGGTCCAGCTCTGGGCCAAGCTCGAGGACCGCAACCCGACCGGCTCGGTCAAGGACCGCCCGGCGCTGGCCATGCTCGCCGCCGCCGAGCGCGACGGCCGGCTGACCCCCGGCTGCACGATCCTCGAGCCCACCTCGGGCAACACCGGCATCTCGCTCGCCATGGCCTGCAGCAGCCTCGGCTACCAGCTGGTGTGCGTCATGCCGGAGAACACCTCCGTCGAGCGCCACCAGCTGCTGCGCGCCTACGGCGCCCGCATCGTCTTCTCGCCCGCGGCCGGCGGCTCCAACCAGGCCGTCGCTCTCGCCAAGGAGCTCGCCGCCGAGCACCCGGACTGGGTCATGCTCTACCAGTACGGCAACCTGGCCAACATCGAGGCGCACTACCACGGGACCGGCCCCGAGATCCTGCGCGACCTGCCGACCGTCACCCACTTCGTGGCGGGCCTGGGCACCACCGGCACGCTCGTCGGAGTCGGCCGCTACCTGCGCAAGCACAAGCCGGACGTGCAGATCATCGCCGCCGAGCCGCGCTACGGCGAGCTCGTCTACGGCCTGCGCAACCTCGACGAGGGCTTCGTGCCCGAGCTCTACGACCCGGACGTCCTCACCGGCCGCTTCTCGGTCGGCTCGACCGACGCCCTGCGCCGCACCCGCGAGCTGCTCGAGGTCGAGGGCATCTTCGCCGGCATCTCCACCGGTGCCGTGCTGCACGCGGCGCTCGCCGTCGCCGAGAAGGCCGCCGGCACCGGCGAGCCCGCCGACGTTGCCTTCATCGTCGCGGACGCCGGCTGGAAGTACCTGTCCACCGGCGCCTACGGCGCCGATCTCGAGGAGGCAGCCGCCCGCCTGGAAGGCCAGCTCTGGGCCTAACCTCCGGCCTGACGCTCCGGCCTGACGGCCCGGCCTGACGGCCCGGCCTGACGGCCCGGCCTGACGGCCCGGCCTGACGGCCCGGCCTGACGCTCCGGCCT
>DASSUA010000155.1:0-6723 GCA_035707525.1 Pseudonocardiaceae bacterium | reverse complement strand
GGCCCTCACGGACGATTCAGCGGACGATTCAGCAGACGGTTCGACGGCGGGCCAGGGAACGGGCAACAGCCCGACCGCACAGCGCTCGTCGCGACTACTGCAGCTCGGCCTGGTCCGCAACGTGCACGCGGCCAACCACGTCGTGACGTTCGTCGTCGCCGGCGTCACGACGGTCGTGGTGACCAGGGTGTACCTGGCGCTCGCCGGCTATCCCCAGATCGGGGGCGGCGGCCTGCACATCGCGCACATGCTGCCCGGCGGGATACTGATGCTGATCGCGCTGTTGCTGCTGCTGGTCTACGTCGGGCCGGTCGTGCGGCCGGCGGCGGCGCTCATCGGGGGCATCGGGTTCGGGCTGTTCATCGACGAGGTCGGCAAGTTCGTCACGTCCGACAACGACTACTTCTTCCGGCCGGCGCCAGCGATCATGTACGTGGTGTTCGCCGCCGTGGTCCTCGGCGTACAGGCGCTGCACGGCCGGCACCTCGATGCGCGCGAGCACCTGGCGAACGCGGTGGACCAGGCGGTGGAGGGCGTCGCCGGCGGGCTCTCCGAGCGGCGGCGGGCGGAGGCGGTGGCCCAGGTCGAGGCCGCCGGCCAGGTCGAGGGTTCGGCGATCGTGCGGGCGCTGGTGGAGACCTGTCCCGACGACAATGTCGAGATCCCCGCCCCGGCCGAGCGTATCCGCCTTGCCGTGCGGCGCGGCTTCGACCGGTTCACTTCACGGCGCTGGACCGGCCCCGGGATCGTGGCGCTGCTGGTGGGTCAGGTCCTGATCGCGGTCGCGATCGCGGTCGGGTCGCGCACGGGCGGCGATGGCAGCTGGCGGGAGGCGACGTTCGTCGGGGTGCTCGGCGGCGCGTTCGCGGCGGCGGTGCTGACCGGGTACGGCGCCCGCCAGCTACGTACGGACCGGATCCGGGCGTTCGGCGCGTTCCAGCTGGCGGTGCTCGCGTTCCTGCTCGTCGCCAGGGTGTTCGAGTTCGCCCACAGCCAGGTCAGCGCGTGCATCGGGCTGCTGCTCGACCTGGTCCTGCTCGGTCTGACCGCCAGCGAGCTCAACCGCCTTCGCCGGGCCAGGGCGCGCGACCAGAGTTGACCGGCGGGTAGCGCTCGCGCCAGGCCGGCAGGTCGCGCACGGCCGGCGCGTGGTGCACCGCGAGCGCGAGGTCGTCGGCCAGCCGGGTGATGGTGTCTCGCCCCTCGACGACCACGACCCAGTCGGGCGGCAACGCCTCCTCGCCGAACAGCGCACCGAGCAGGTTGCCGCAGATCGAACCCGTCGAGTCCGAGTCGCCGGAGTGGTTGACGGCCAGCAGCAGCGCCTCGCGCACCTCCCCCGGTTCGGCGCACGTGAGCGCGCAGTACAGGCCGATCGCGAGTGCCTCGTCGGCCACCCAGCCCTCGCCGAGCGCTGCGAGCACGGCCATCGACGGCGTTCCAGCGGCGAAGCGACTGGACACGGCCGCCTCGACCGCGGCCGACGTCTCCTCGTGGCCCGGCCAGCGGCCCAGCTCGGCCAGCGTGGCCCTGGCGGCCTCCGGCAGCGGCGAACCGCCGGTGACCCGGTGCACGATCGCCGCCATCGCCCCCGCGGCGAGGTAGCCGGTCGGGTGCCCGTGGGTGTGCACGGCCGCCGCCACGGCCAGGCGGAACGCCGTCGCCGTGTCGACGGGTTGCAGCAACCCGAACGGTGCCGAACGCATCACCGCGCCGCAGCCCTTCGAGTCGGGGTTGCGCGGCGCGTCGAGCCGGCCCGCAACGCCACCGGCCAGGCCGCTCAGGCACGCCTGCCCGGGCGACCGGCGCGCGTGCAGCCACCGCTGGCCGAACAGCCAGCCCGGCGCCGGTCCGGCGGCCGAGCCGTCCTGCGTGGCCAGCCATCGCCGGTAGGCCGACCAGAGCTCTGCGGCGGGTTCCGTGCCGCCGGTGCGGGCCCTGATCAGCCCGTCGACGGTGAACAGCGTCAGCTGGGTGTCGTCGGTGACGGCCCCGATCCGGCCGTCGAGCGGGACCAGGCCGGCGAGCCCGGACGGACCGAACCGCTGGCGGATCCCATCGGCGGAGTCGAACTCGATCGGTGCGCCCAGCGCGTCGCCGATCGCCCCGCCGAGCAGGCAGCCGCGAACGCGGGCCCGGTAGCCGATCACAGGCCCACCTGTTTGTACAGCTCGCCGACCTCCTTGCGGTTGAGCCGGCGCACCGTGCCTGGGCGCTGGTCGCCGAGCCGCACCGGGCCGATCGCCGTGCGCACCAGGCGCCGCACCGGGTGCCCGACGTGGTCGAGCAGCCGGCGCACGATGTGCTTTCGGCCCTCGTGCAGCACGATCTCGACCATGACCAGCGGACCGGACGAGTCCACGACGCGAAACGAGTGCACGGTGACCGGCCCGTCGTCGAGCTCGACGCCCGCCCGCAGCCGGCGGGCCACCTCGCGCGGCACCGGGCCGGGCACCTGCGCGAGGTAGGTCTTGAACACCTCGAACGACGGGTGCATCAGGCGGTGCGCGAGCTCGCCGTCATTGGTCAGCAGGAGCAGCCCCTCGGTGTCGGCGTCCAGCCGCCCGACGTGGAACAGCCGCTCCGGCCGGCCGGCGACCAGGTCGCCGACGCACGGCCGGCCCTGCGGGTCGGACATCGTGGAGTGCATCCCACGCGGCTTGTTCAGCGCCAGGTGCACCAGGTCGGCGCGCAGCACGATGCGCATGCCGTCCACGTGCACGACCGCCGTGGCGGGGTCGATCCGCCGCCCCTGCTCCCGCACGACCGTGCCGTCGACGCTCACCCGGCCGGCGGCGATCAGCTCCTCGGCCGCGCGGCGCGAGGCGACCCCGGCCGAGGCGAGCACCTTCTGCAGCCGGACACCCTGTTGCGGTTCAGACGTCATCGATCGAGTCGACCTCCGGCAGCAGCGGCGCGATCGGCGGCAGGTCGTCCAGCGACGAGAGCCCGAGCCGCTCGAGGAACAGCTCGGTGGTCCGGTACCGGATGCCCTGGGTGTCCGGATCGACCCCGGCCTCCTGGATGAGGCCGCGGGCGAGCAGCGTGCGGATGACCCCGTCGACGTTGACCCCGCGCACGGCGGCGACCCGTGACCGGGTGACCGGCTGTCGGTAGGCGATCACCGCGAGCGTCTCCAGGGCGGCCCTGGTCAGCCGCGCCCGCTGGCCGTCGAGCAACAGCCGCTCCACGAACGGGGCGTAGGCGTCGCGGGTGTAGAAGCGCCAGCCGTCACCGACGCGGCGCAGATCGATGCCTCGCCGGTCTTCGACGTAGTGCGCGGCGATGCGGTGCAGCGCTTCGGTCACCCTGGGCACCGGCTGCATCAGCGCGGTCGCGAGCACCTGTTCCGACGCCGGCGAGTCGACCACGAGCAGCAGCGACTCCAGCGCCGCGTCGAGCGCGCCGTCCTCGGTCAGGTCGGGCAGCTCGGGGCTGGAGTCCACGGCCACCAGGTTGGTCAAGGCTGCTCCTGTTCGGAATCCGGTTCGGAACCCTGTTCGGAATCGGTGGTCTCGGCGTCCCGGCCGCCGGTCCAGCGGACGCGCAGCTCGCCGAGCGCGTCCACCTGGTCGAACGCCACCAGACCGTCCCGGTACAGGTCAAGCAGCGCCAGGAACCGGGCCACCACCTCGAGTGTGTGCGAGCAGTCGGCGATGAGCGAGCGGAACGAGCCGCCGCCGGCCGCGGCCAGCCGCATCCGCAGCAGAGCGGCCTGCTCGCGCACCGACACCTGCGGCGCGTGCAGGTGCGAGGTCGACACCAGCTGCGGTGGGCGCGGCCGGAACACCACGGCGGCGAGCTCGGCGAACGACTGCGGGTCGACGCCGAGCATGACCTCCGGCAGCAGCGCCGAGTACCGCTCCTCCAGCGACACCGAACGCGGATAGCGGCGCAGCGCCCCGGCCTCCAGCTCGGCGAACAGCGCCGCGACCTGCTTGTAGGCGCGGTACTGCAGCAGCCGGGCGAACAGCAGGTCGCGCGCCTCCAGCAGGGCGAGGTCGTCGGCGTCCTCGACCTCGGCCGAGGGCAGGAGCCTGGCCGCCTTCAGGTCGAGCAGGGTCGCGGCGATCACCAGGAACTGGGTGGTCTCGTCCAGGTCGGCGTGCTCCCCCAGCGCCCTGGTGTGGGCGATGAAGTCGTCGGTGACGCGGTGCAGCGCGACCTCGGTCAGGTCCAGCTCGTGCCTGCCGATCAGCTGCAGCAGCAGGTCGAACGGGCCCTCGAAGTTGTCGAGGCGGACGGTGAACCTCGCCGGCGGCTGATCGTCGAACTGCTCGGTCACGGCGGCCAGGCTCACTCGGCGCCGCCGCGCAACCGCCGCACCAGCACCGAGTTCTCGCCGTGCTCGTCGAGGTCGGCGAGTAGGACGGCGACCGCCTCCCGGACGATCCGGCCCCGGTCGACGCCGAGACCGTGCTGGGCGCGCAGCGCGAGCCGGGCGTGCTCGAGGGCGACCAGCTCGTCGCCGGAGACGTAGACGGTGATCTTCGCTTCGTGCTTCTGCCGGCCGCTGCCGACCTGCGGTGGAGCTGGCAGCTCGTGACCCCTCCTGGGCACGGCCGAACCGCCGGGCGAAGCCGGCGTGGCGGCCGAGCCGGAGGCGATCGTGGAGCGGAACAGCTCGGCGGCCCCGGGCAGCGGCCGGCGCCGGGTCACCTGTCGATCACCTCGCGGGCCAGCTGTCGGTAGGCGTTCGCGCCGGCCGAGCGGGGCGCCCAGGTGGTGATCGGTTCACCGGCGACGGTCGTCTCCGGGAAGCGCACGGTCCGGTTGATCACCGTCTCGAACACGATGTCGCCGAACGCCTCGAGCACCCGCGCCATCACCTCACGGGTGTGCAGCGTGCGCGGGTCGTACATCGTGGCCAGGATGCCGACGATGTCGAGTTTCGGGTTGAGCCGGTCACGCACCTTGTCGATCGTGTCGATCAGCAGCGCCACCCCGCGCAGGCTGAAGTACTCGCACTCCAGCGGGATGACCACGCCGTCGGCGCAAGCCAGCGCGTTGACGGTGAGCAGGCCGAGCGACGGCTGGCAGTCGATCAGGATGTAGTCGTAGTAGTCCAGCACGGGCCGCAGTGCCCGGCCGAGCGTGTGCTCCCGGCCCACCTCGGTGACCAGCTGGACCTCGGCCGCCGAGAGATCGATGTTGCTCGGCAGCAGCTCCATGCCGTCGACCGAGGTCTTGATGATCACCTCGTCGACCCGCGCGGCCCGTTCCATGATCACGTTGTAGATCGTGCGGTCGAGCTGGTGCGCGGGGATGCCGAGGCCGACCGACAGCGCGCCCTGGGGGTCGAAGTCGACCAGCAGCACGCGGCGGCCGTACTCGGTGAGCGCGGCACCGAGGTTGATCGTCGACGTGGTCTTGCCGACCCCGCCCTTCTGGTTGCACAGCGCCAGCACCCTGGCCGGCCCGTGGCGGGTCAGGGGCGGCGGCTCCGGGATCGGCTTGTGGTGCCTGCCGGTGGGGCCGGGCGTGGGGTACTCGACGTCCGCGTCTTCGTCCGGATTCGGACGAGCCGGGACACCCATGGGGCGCGGTGTCGACATGACGCTAGGTCTCCTTTTCGACGCCTCGGCTCGGAGCAGCCTAGGCCCGTCCCCGGCACGCATCAACGCGCCGCGCCGTTGGGTACGGCATCGGGGGTCGTGGTATAGGCGCCGAAAAGGCGATCCGGGCGTGGACGGTGGGTCCGTCCACGCCCGGATCAGGTGCGGGTGATGGCTAGCGGGGTACGCCGAGGACCCGGTTCAGCAGGTTCACGATCTGCTGAACGATCGCGCCAACGTCCGTCGGGCCATCGAGCAGCCCGGCGATCGCGCACAGCAGGTTTCCGAGCAGGTTGCCCGGCCCCTGCTGGGCGGTGATGTTCAGGTGAACCTGATCGAGGTGGACCTCCAAGCCGAGCAGGTTGAGGTCCAGCGGCCCCAGAACAAGATCAAGGATCTCGCAGCTGCCGTCGCTCTCCTGGAGGTTCACCGGCAGGGACACCTGCTGCGTCCCGCTGGTCACGTTGCCGGCGGCGTCGGTGACGGTACCGGTAAAGGTGCCAACGGCCAGGGCGGTGCCGCTCTGGTTAACGAAGCGCTGCACGTCGAAGGTGCCGGCTACCGAACCAGTGCCGTCTGCCAGCGTGCCGGTGATCGTTGCCTGCGACGGTGTCGCCGTCCGAGGCCGCGCGGAAGCCGTTCCCGCACTCACACCCATCAGCACCAGCACAGTCAGCACCAGCGACGACGCCAGCGTCCTTATGAGTGATCTGGTCATTGCAATCCTCTCGTTTCTGGAGCTAGGCCAGGTTCGCCGAATACCCAGGAACGCCAAGACCAACCATCGGGGCGCGGCGGATACGCACGAACCGCCCGTCGGTGTGTCGGTGTGTAATGGCGCCGCCACGAACCGTGCGGAGACGGGTTAGCCGGTGGCCCGGGGATGAGCGGTGGCGTAGACCTCACGCAGCGTGTCCACCGTGACGAGCGTGTAGACCTGCGTGGTGGTGACCGAGGCGTGGCCGAGCAGCTCCTGCACGACCCGCACGTCCGCGCCGCCCTCGAGCAGGTGGGTGGCGAACGAGTGGCGCAGGGTGTGCGGCGAGACCGGCGCGGTGATCCCGGCACTTCCGGCAGCCTCGCGCAGCACCTGCCAGGCGCTCTGCCTCGACAGCCGGCCGCCGCGAACGTTGAGGAACAGCGCCCCCCTGTTGGCACCGCCGCGGGC
>DASSUA010000154.1:0-8750 GCA_035707525.1 Pseudonocardiaceae bacterium | reverse complement strand
GGTGGACCGCGGCGCCGACCTGGACACGGGGCTCACCGGCCACGGACCGGGGCTGATGCTCACCACCTCGGGGTCCACGGGGCTGCCCAAGATCGTGCCGTTGCGCCCGGCCGGCGTGGACGCGTTCGTCGAGTGGGCGGCCGGGCAGTTCGGCATCGGGCCCGGAACAGTGGTGCTGAACTACGCACCGCTGAACTTCGATCTGTGCCTGCTCGACGTGTGGACGTCGCTGGCCAGGGGCGCCTGCGTGGAGCTGGTCGACCCGGACCTGGCGACCCAGGGCGGGCACCTGGCCCGGCTGGTGGCCCGCTCGCACGTGGTGCAGGCGGTGCCGATGCTGTTTCGGCTGGTCACCGACGCGATGGCCGGCGGTGCGCTGGCGGCGGTACGGCATGCCGTGTTCACCGGTGACGTCATGCCGACCGAGCTGGTCCGGGCCGTGCGCTCGATGCTGCCCGGGGCGCAGCTGTACAACCTCTACGGCTGCACCGAGACCAACGACAGCTTCCTGCACCGGTTGGACGGCGAGGACGTGCGGCGCGGCGGGCCGCTGCCGATCGGCGTCCCGATAGCGGGCGTCACGGCGGTGATCGTCGACGCGGCCGGCGAGGTGCTGGCCGGGGCAGCGAGCGGCGAGCTGGTGGTGCGCACGCCGTTCCAGTGCGGCGGGTACCTGGACCCGGCGCTCGACCAGGGCCGGTTCGTTCCGGCGCCGGCCGGGCTGCCGGACGGCACCTACTACCGGACCGGTGACCTGGTCAGCCGCGACGAGGACGGCCGCGTGACCCTGCTCGGCCGGGCCGACCACCACGTGAAGGTCCGCGGCGTGCGGATCAACCTGCAGGAGGTCGAAGCGGTCATCGCCGAGCACGACGAGATCGACGAGGTCGCCGTCGTCACGATTCCGGACGCGGTCGCGGGGGTGCGCCTGCATGCGGTCGCCAGGCGCCGCGAGGGCAGCGCCATCAACGGGCTGCAGCTGCGCCAGCATTGTGCCGCCCGGCTGGTCAGAACCGCCATTCCCGGCCGGCTGGAGATCGTCGAAGAGCCGTTGCCGCGGACTTCCACGGGAAAGATCGACCGAACCGCCATCCGCAACGCCAGGCTGGATCTCGCCAGCTGAGCTGGATATTTAGGGCCGGTGTGACGCTGAGGTGTCGGCCGGCCCACGGAATCGTTGCGGGCTGGTGACGGGCCGTTCCATACCTTCGCCCCCATGGGCATTTCAGTCAACTCGATCAAGAGCTTCATCGTAACCGAATTCGTGCCGGATGCCACGGCCGAGCAGCTCGACAACGATTACGACCTGCTCGATACCGGTGTGGTGGACAGCCTGGGCCTGCTGCGGCTGATCGAGTGGGTGAGCGAGCAGTTTGCTCTGCCTATCGACGACCTGGATCTCTCGCCGGAGAACTTCCGTTCGGTCAATGCCATCCGTGAGTTTGTCGAGGCCGCTCGCGCGGTTCGGCTCGCCCCGTCCTGATAAAAGGAGCAGCAATGATCATTCGCGCCAAGTCCGACGTCAAGGCGGTCGAATGGGGCAATGGCCTCAGCTACCGGTTCCTCGTGCAGCCGGATGCGATGGGCTTCACGCTGACCCACACGATCGTCCGCGCCGGATCGAAGTCCATGCTGCAGTACACCCGGCACCTGGAGGCGTGCTACTGCATCGCCGGCAGCGGGCAGGTCGTCGCCGCGGACGGAGGCGAGTCGTACACGATCGAGCCCGGCGTGCTGTACGCGCTGGACCAGCACGAAGCGCATTACCTGATCGCCGACCCCGAGCGGGATCTGGAACTGGTCTGCGTGTTCAACCCGCCGCTGCGGGGGGACGAGGTGCACAACCTGGACCAGGGCTTCTCCAACTACTGACGATCGACTCGACTCAAGTAGCCCTCTAGCCCGGCCGGGCATCCTGCAAATGCCCGGCCGAGGAGAATCAGATGACGCAGTGGACCGGCGATCAGCAGGCGTTACGAAGCGCGGTCGTCGCAATGGGCGAACTGCTCAGCAAGGATCACATCGCGACCGACCGGGAGCACACGTTTCCGCGCGACAAGTGGGACCGGCTGCGGGAGACCGGCCTGTTCGGGCTGCCCTTCGACGAGCGGTACGGCGGGCTCGCGCAGGACCTGCCGACGACGATGCACGTCCTGGAGGGCCTCGGCTACGCGTGCCGGGACGCGGGGTTGAGCTTCTCGGCCTCGACCCACCTGGTCAGCGCCGGTGTGCCGGTGCAGCGGTTCGGTTCGGCCGCGCTCAAGGAGCGCTACCTGCCGGTGATCTGTGACGGCTCGGTCATCGGCGCCCACGCGATCACCGAGCCCGACGGGGGCTCGGACGTGATGAGCATGCGCACGACGGCGAAGCCGGACGGCGACGACCATTTCGTGCTCAACGGCGGCAAGACGTTCATCAGCAACGGCCCGATCGCGGACCTGGTGATGGTTTATGCCAGGACCGGCAAGGCCGGCAGCCCGGCGGCGCTGACCGTCTTCGCCGTCGAGGCCGGCACGCCCGGCTTCTCGGCCGGCCGGCCGATGGAGAAGATGGGCCTTCGCAGCTCGCCGCTGTCGGAGATCTTCCTCGACGACTGCCGGGTGCCCAGATCCAACATCGTCGGTTCGATCGGTGCCGGCTTCCTGGTTCTCGACTACGTGATGAAGTGGGAGATCCTCTGCACCTTCAGCGTGACGCTGGGGGAGATGCAGCACCGGCTGGAGCGTTGCCTGGACTACGCCAAGAGCCGGGTGATGTTCGGCAAGCCGATCGGGTCCTTCCAGTCGATCTCCAACAAGCTCGTCGAGATGAAGATCGGTGTCGAGAACTCCCGCAAGTGGCTGTTCGACACCGCGGACAAGCTCGTGCGCAGGCAGAACGTCTCGGTCGACCTGGCCATCGCCAAGCTGGTCACCAGCGAGAGCAACGTGGCCTCGGCGCTGGCCGCCATCCAGATCTTCGGCGGGCACGGCTACATGACCGAGCACGGCGTGGAAAAGGAACTTCGCAACGCGGTCGGCGGCACCATCTATTCCGGCACTTCGGAAATCCAGCGCCAGCGGGTGGCGACGCTGCTCGGACTGTGAACACCAACCATGAGGGACAACTGCCGTGACCACTGACCTGGCGAAACTGCGCGAGCCGACAGAGTTTCTGGACTACGAGTCGCCGGTGGTCGAAGCGTTCGTCCGCAAGGTGCTGCCGGACCCGGCCGCCGGAACCGACATCGAGCGGGCCCGCGCCCTCTACTACGCGGTGCGCGACGGAATCCAGTACGAGGTGTACGGCGCCGACCTGTCCAGACAGGGCCTGCGGGCGAGCTCGATCATCGAGCGGGGCATGGGCTTCTGCGTGCACAAGGCGATCGTGTACGCGGCCGCGGTGCGTTCGGCCGGCATTGCGAGCCGGCTGCTCTACGGCGACGTGCGAAACCATCTCGCCTCGCCGCGGCTGATCGAGCTGGTCGGCGGGAACGTGTTCACCTTCCACGCCCTGAACTCGGTGTACCTGGACGGCAGGTGGGTGAAGGCGACGCCGGTGTTCAGCAAGCTCCTGTGCCGGCTCTACAAGATCAAGCCGCTGGAGTTCGACGGCCGAAACGACAGCCTCTACCACCCGCACGACGAGTCCGGCCGCCGACACATGGAATTCCTGCGCTGGCACGGCGAGTTCGACGACTTCCCCTACGACCTGGTCGTCGGCGGCATCAGCTGCGCGCATCCGAAGCTGGTCGCGAACGGCCTGCGCACCACGAGCGGTTCGCTGGTCAGCGAGGCGAGCCAGTCCGCTGAACGAGAGGCCATCGATGACTGACCAGATCAAGTTCCAGCTGGGCGAGGCGGACATCCCGCGGACCTGGTTCAACATCGCTCACGAGCTGGACTACGTGGCCCCGATCCTGGATCCGGCCAGCGGCCGGCCGGTCGGCCGCGACGCGCTGGCCCGCAGCATGCCCGAGCAGCTCGTGGAGCAGGAGCTGTCGATCGAGCCCGAGTTCGAGATCCCCGCTCCGGTGCGTGAGCTCTACCGGCAGTGGCGCCCGACGCCGCTGTTTCGTGCCCGCCGCCTCGAGCGGGCGCTGAAGACGCCGGCCAGGATCTACTACAAGTACGAGGGCGTCGCGCCGACCGGCAGCTTCAAGCCCAACTCGGCGATCGCCCAGGCCTACTACTACAAGCAGGCCGGCAAGACCGGCCTGATCGCCGAGACCGGCGCCGGCCAGTGGGGCAGCGCGATCTCCTTCGCCGCGGCGCTGTTCGGCCTGACCGCCACGATCTTCATGGTCCGGGTGAGCTACAACCAGAAGCCGTACCGCCGCGCGCTGATGGAGGCGTTCGGCGCGACGTGCATCCCCAGCCCGAGCCCGCAGACCGAGGCCGGTCGTGCCGCGCTCGCCGGCCGGCCGGACCATCCCGGCAGCCTCGGCCTGGCCAAGTCGGAGGCGCTGCAGACCGCGTTCACCGACCCGAAGATCGGCTACACCCGGGGCAGCGGGCTCAACCACGTGTGCGCGCACCAGACCGTGATCGGTCAGGAAGCGATCAAGCAGATGGAGCTCGCCGACGACTTCCCCGACGTGGTGATCGGCTGCTCCGGCGGCGGCAGCAACCTGGCCGGCCTGGCGTTTCCGTTCCTGCGCGAGCGGGTCCGGCACGGCCGGCGGATCCAGCTGGTCGCCGCCGAGCCGGCCGCGTGCCCGACGCTGACCCGTGGCCGGATCGCCTACGATCACGCCGACACCGGCCGGCTGACGCCACTGTTCCGGATGCACACGCTGGGCCACACGTTCGTGCCGCCGCCGGTGCACGCCGGCGGGCTGCGCGCGCACAACATCGCGCCGCTGATCAGCCGGGCCGTCGAGACCGGGATGATGGAGGCGGTCGCGCTGCGCCAGGTCGACTGCTTCGAGGCCGGCGTGCTGTTCGCGCGCACCGAGGGAATCCTGCCGGCGCCGGAGTCGACGCATGCGATCCGCGCCGCCGTGGACGAGGCGGTCCGCTGCCGCGAGTCCGGCGCCGGCCGCTCGATCCTGTTCGGGCTGTCCGGGCACGGCAACTTCGACCTCGCCGCGTACGACCAGTACCTGGCGGGCAGCCTCGTCGACGACTCGGTCGACGAGGCCGAGCTGACCAAGGCGCTCAACAACCTGCCCGACGTACCGGCAGCCGCATAGGGGGCAGTCATGAACCGGTTGACAGTCACGCTGTTCGTCCTGCTCGCCTTCATCTGGGGCGCGAGCTACACCTTCATCAAGGTGTCACTCGACGGACTCACGCCAAGCCAGCTCGTGCTGGTGCGGCTCGTGCTCGGCGTGGTGTTCCTGCTGGTGGTGATCACCATCATGGGCGTGCGGCTGCCGGCGTTCGGATCCGTCTGGGCGCACCTGGCGGTCACCGCGACGCTCGGCATGGTCGCCCCGTTCTTCCTGCTGGCCTGGGGTGAGCGGCACACGACGGCGGCCCTGGCCGGGGTGCTCATCGCGGCCACACCGCTGCTCACGCTGTCGCTGGCCACGGCGGCGTTGTCGACCGAGCGGGCCACGGCGACCAAGACGGTCGGGCTGCTCATCGGCTTCGTCGGCGTGGTCATCGTGCTCTCGCCGTGGACCTCGGTCGGCGGCACGCTCGGCGGGCAGCTGGCGGTGCTGGGGGCCGCTGCCAGCTACGCCGCGCAGACCGTCTACATCCGCAAGGTGCTGGCGGCCCGCAAGGTTCCGCCGCTCGCGCTCGCCACCTCGCAGCTGGTCGTGGCGACCATCATGCAGGCGATCATCACCCCGTTCACCGGCTGGCCGACGCCGTCGTTCACCTGGCCGGTGACGATCAGCATCGTGCTGCTCGGGATCTTCGGCACCGGCGCCGCGTATGTCATCTACTTCCGGCTCATCAACGACATGGGGGCGACGACGGCCTCCACGGTGAACTACCTGGTGCCGGTGACGGCGGTGCTGGTCAGCCTGGTCACGTTGCGGGAGCCGATCACCATCGAGATGGTCCTTGGCACGGTCGTCGTGCTGGCCGGCCTGGCGATCGCCGAGAACCGGATCCGGTGGCCGCGCCGCGCCGCGGAGCGGGCCGAAGTGCCGGCGGTCGGGAGGGTCTGAGCCATGATCGCCGACGCCTCGGGGTGGCGTGCCAGGTTCGGCTTGCTCGTGATCGACAAGGACCCGGTCGCCGAGAGTGAGTTCTGGGCGATGGCGCCGTCCGGGGTGACCGCCCACGTCGCCCGGTTCGAGAGCCCGCGCGCGCCGGGCACCAGCGAGTACGGCGACGACCCCGCCCGGATCGTCGCGCGGTCGCCGGATGTGGCGCGCGGCCTGACGTTCTTCGGCGGCATGCGGCTGGACGCGATCTGCCTGTGCTTCACCACGAGCAGCTTCCTCGGAGGGTTCGGCAGCGACGAGCGCTTCGCCGACGAGGCGGCGCGGCGGGCGCCGGGCATCCCCGTTGTCACGGCCGCGTCGGCGGCGGTGCAGGCCATGGCCGCGCTCGGCGTCCGCCGGCCGTTCGTGGTCAGCCCGCCGTGGTTCAAGGACGGCATCCTCGACGCGGCCCGTGCCTACTTCGCCGACGCCGGGTACCAGGTCAGCGGCCAGCTGCGGTTCGACCTGGGGGTCGGCTGGCGCGGGCTGCAGCCGTGGCAGGTCTGGGATGCCGGTGGCCAGTGGGAGATCCGCCCGGAGCAGGTCTACCACCAGGTCCGGCGCGGCCTGCCCGCCGACGCCGACGCGGTGCTGATCGCCGGGAACGGCTTCAGCTGCCTGCCCGCGATCGAGCCGCTCGAGCACGACCTCGGGGTGCCGGTCATCACGTCGAACCAGGCGTGCGTGTGGAAGTGCCTGCGCACGGCCGGCGTGACGGCTCGGATCGCCGGCGCCGGCCGGCTGCTGAGCGGCTCGGTCACGGCGGCACCGCGGACCGGCCGGGCCGGCTGAATACCGGCTGACCGGACCGGCTGACCGGACCTGCTGACCGGACCTGCTGACCGGACCTGCACCCACCGGTCAGCCGCCCGCCGGCAACCCTTTGGCGTAGTACGCGGCGAACTCGGCCGGGCCGTAGGGGTCGCGGCCGGTGAGCCGGCGGACGGTGCCGGCGACCGGGACGTCGAAGCTGCCGTCGGCCACCGCGCCGAGCGCGCCGGCGAGGAACCAGCCGTACTCGGTCGAGAACCCCCGGGCCGCCATCAGCTCCACGAACTCCGCCGGCGGCACCGGGGTGTAGGTGACCTGGCGGCCCAGGGCGGTGGCGAGCGCGGCGGCGACCTCGTGGTGGTCGACGGCGCGCGGCCCGGTGATCGGCAACGGGCCGGTGGGGCCGCCGGGCGCCATGGCCGCGATCGCCACCTCGGCGATGTCGCGGACGTCGACGAACGGGATGCGGCCGTCACCCGCGGGCAGGCGCAGCTCGCCGGTGGCGGTCATGGCGGCGAACGAGCCGGTGGTGAAGTTGTCGAGGAACCAGGTCGGGCGCAGCATCGCGGACTCGACCGGCAGCCTGGCCAGGGTCTGCTCGGCGATGCGGGTCGGGTCCGCCGGCGGGGCGTGGTCGACGTCGATCGTGGACAGCAGCACGATGCGGCCGACCCCGGCGGCCGCGGCGGCCTCGATGACGGCCGGCGCCCTGGCCGGGGCGCCCGGCGAGTTGAACGGGATGACCGCGTAGGCGGCCTGGCTGCCGTCGAAGGCGGGTTTCCAGGTCGTCTCGTCGTCCCAGCTGAACGGGACCCACTCGCCGTGCGGCGGCGGGCGTCGACCGGCGCCGCGGACCCGCCAGCCCCGCTCGGTGCCGAGCCTGGCGACGTGGGTGCCGGTCTTGCCGGTCGCGCCGGTGACGGTCACGCGGTAATCCATCTGGGCCGGTCCTGGTCAGCGGGGAGCGGGGGGACTGGCGGTGACGCCGGAGGCGCCGAGGGTCAAGTCGTAGGCGTCCTGCCAGGCGCCGCCGGCGGCGGCGTCGGCGAGGATCTCGGTGATCTTCGCGGCGAACACCTCGTCGCCGCCGGGGACGCCGGTGCTGTAGGACTGGTTGGCCAGGGCGGCGCCGAGCAGCCGGTAGGCGTCGGGGTCGGCCGCGGCGAGGCCGCGCAGCACGCCGTCGTCGGCGACGATCGCCCCCGCCTGCGAGGCCCGGAGCTGGGTGAGGCACTGCCGGGCGCCGGCGACCTCGGTGACCCGGACGTCGGGCGCGCGGGCCCGGAGCTTGTCGGCGTCGCCGGTCGCGGAGATCGCGCACACCCTCGCGCCGGCCAGCTGGTCGACGGTGGTGACCGGCGAGCCGGCGGGCACCAGGACGTCGACGGACGTGTTGAGGTAGGGACCGACCTGCTCCAGGCCCGGCGTCCCGGTCAGCAGGCCGCCGAAGGCGAGGTCGACGTCCCCGCTGGCGAGCGCGTCGTCGACGGTAGAGGGCGGCACCGGCTTGAAGCTCACGGCGTCCGCGGGCAGCCCGAGCCCGGCGGCGACCAGGCGGGCGATCTCGACGTCGAAGCCGGTGAGCTGGCCGTCCGGCCCCGGCAGGCTCAGGCCGGGTTTGTCCCTGGGCATTGACACGACGAGCCGCTTGCGCAGCGCGATCTTGTCCAGGGTCGGTGAGCCGCTGGTGGCGGTCGTGGACGTGGCCGGCGGCGGCCCGGGGCCGAAGTTGGCCCCGGGGTCGGCCTCGTCGTCGCACGCCCGCAGCGTGAGCAGGCTGAGGCCCACGATGGACAGGGCGCCGACGAACGCCAGGAAGGTCTTTATCCGCCGCACT
>DASSUA010000153.1:0-5375 GCA_035707525.1 Pseudonocardiaceae bacterium | reverse complement strand
GGGGGGCCCGCCGCCGCCGCCGCCGAGGCCGGTGACCGAGCTGGTCCGGGAGCGGGCCACGGAGTACCCGCTCGCCGAGGCGGTCGCCTGGGAGGGCGGCTCGGTGTCCTACCGGGAGCTGGTCGCCCGGGCCGACGCGATCACCGGCGCGCTGCTGGCCTCCGCCGAGGTGGCCGGCCGGCCGGTCGCGGTGCGGATGGCTTCCGGGCCGCGCCAGATCGCCGCGCTGCTCGGCGTGCTCGGCGCCGGCGCCCACCTGGTGTGCCTCGGGACCGGTGACTGCGGAGAGCACTGCCGGTCGGTGCTCGACGACGTGCGGCCGGCGTGCCTGGTGCTCGACGGCGAGGAGCCGGGGGACGAGCTCGCCGAGTGGTTCCGCGAGGACCTCGGTGGCTTGGTGCTCGACCTCGCCGCGCTGCCGCCGGCGACCGGTCCCGCGCCGGAACCGGTCGCGGTCGAACCCGGTCACCGCGCCTACGTCGTGTACACCTCGGGTTCCACCGGGCGGCCCAAGGGGATCGCCCAGACCCACGCCGGGCTTGCCCAGTTCGTGACGTGGTTCGCCGGCGAGTTCCGGCTGGGGCTGTGCTCCCGCATGGCCCAGTGGGCGGCCACCGGTTACGACGCGGCGCTGTGCGAGATCTTCGCCGCCCTGGTGTCCGGGGCGACGGTGTGCCCGGTCCCGGAGCGGATCAGGGCGAACCCGGACAAGCTCGGCGGCTGGCTCGCCGACGCCAGGATCACGGTGTTCCAGACCGTGCCGAGCTTCGCCAGGGAGCTGATCCGGGAGATCCGCCGCCAGCACCTCGACGCCGACCTGGACGGCCTCGACCACGTGCTGCTGGCCGGGGAGACGCTGCCGGCCGAGCTGGCCAACGAGCTGACCGAGGCACTGCCCAGGGCCGGCCTGGTCAACCTCTATGGCCCGACCGAGGCGATCCTCGCCACGTGGCACCGGGTCTCCGGCCCGGTGCACGGCGCCACGCCGATAGGCCGCCCGATCCCTTGGCGCCAGGTCATGGTGCTCGACGAAGACGACCGGCCGTGCCCGGCGGGGGTCACCGGAAACCTGGTGATCCGCAGCCCCTACCTCACGCTCGGTTACGTGGGCGCCGCCGCGGCCGAAACCGAGCCGTTCCGGCCGCTTCCCGGGCTCGTCGAGTTCGGCATCGAACCCGGCGGCTGCTACCGCACCGGGGACCTGGGCCGGCGGCGCTGGGACGGGTCGCTGGAGTTCCGTGGCCGCCGCGACCTGCAGGTCAAGCTGCTCGGCACGCGGTTGGAGCTGACCGAGGTCGAGATCGCGCTCGCCGCGCACGAGTCCGTCGCGCAGTGCGTCGTGCTCGGTCAGGCGGATGCCGACGGGCTGGTCTCGCAGCTGGCCGTCTACGTGGTGCCGACCCCCGACGGCGCACCGTCCGGTCCGCGGACCTGGCGGGCGCACCTGCGCCGCCGGTTCGGCAACGCGATGCCGCCGGCGACGTTCCGGACCCTGACCACGATGCCGCGCAACAACGGCGGCAAGATCGACCGGCGGGCCCTCGCCGCCGGCGCGCCGTCGCCCGCCGACGCAGCCGTGACCGGGTCTGGTGGATCCGCCGGGCTCGACCCCGTCGAGCGGGACCTGGCCGTCATCTGGGCCCAGCTGCTCGGCACCAGGCCGGCCAGCACGGCGGACGACTTCTTCCTGTGTGGCGGGCACTCGCTGCTGGTACCCGCGCTGCTGGATCGCATCGAGGTGCGGTTCGGGGTCCGGCCGCTGCTCTGGGAGTGCTTCGCGAACTCGACGCTCGGCGCGCAGGCGGTGCTGATCGAGTCGACCAGCCGCGCCCAGCCGGTCGAAGCCGGCGTTTCGGCAAAGCGCCAAGCCGCCTGACCGGGCCATCAGGGGCAGGCCGAACCGCAGCGATGGGGTGAGCAACTTGTCCTTGCTCGACGACACCACCATGTCGGTCTCTTTCGACGGCGAGAGCCTGGACATCGCGGGTCTGCGGCTGGTGGCGCAGGACCGGGCGCCGGTCGAGTTGTCGCCGTGGGCGCTCGAGCGCGCCGCGAACAGCCGAGCCATGTTCGAGGACATCGTCGCCCAGGACATCCCCATCTACGGCGTCACGACCGGCTACGGCGAGATGATCTACATGCTGGTCTCCACCCGCAACGAGGTGGAGCTGCAGACCAACCTCGTGCGCAGCCACTGCGCGGGCGTCGGCCCGTGCTTCGCCGAGGACGAGGCGAGGGCGATGGTCGCCGCCCGCCTCAACGCGCTCGCCAAGGGCTACTCGGCGGTGCGGCCGCTGCTGCTGCAACGGCTGGCGCAGTACCTCAACGAGGGCATCACGCCGGCCATCCCGGAGGTCGGCTCCCTCGGCGCGAGCGGCGACCTGGCACCGCTGGCGCACATCGCCTGCACCGTCATCGGCGAGGGTTACGTGCTGCGCGCCGGCAAGCGGGTGCCGACCTCGAACGTGCTGCGCGAGCACGGCATCGAGCCGCTGCAGCTGCGGTTCAAGGAGGGGTTGGCGCTGATCAACGGCACGTCGGCCATGACAGGCCTCGGCGGCCTCGTGGTCGGCCGGGCACTCGACCAGGTGCGCCAGGCGGAGATCATCACCGCGCTCGTGCTCGAGACCCTGCAGGCCTCCACCAGCCCGTTCCTGGCCGAGGGCCACGACCTGGCCCGCCCGCACCAGGGCCAGATCGACAGCGCCGCCAACATGCGCGCGCTGATGCGCGGCACCCGGCTGGCCGTCTCGCACGCCTCGCTGCGCGAGCAGGCGCAGGCGCAGCGCAACTGGGTCGGCGGCGTCAACCGCACCGAGGTGTACCTGCAGAAGGCGTACACCCTGCGGGCCGTCCCGCAGGTCGTCGGCGCGGTCCGGGACACCCTGTACCACGCGGCCGACACGCTCGAGACCGAGCTCAACTCGGCCAACGACAACCCGCTGTTCTTCGCCGGCGAGGAGATCTTCCACGGCGCCAACTTCCACGGGCAGCCGGTCGCGTTCGCCATGGACTTCGTCACGATCGCCCTCACCCAGCTCGGCGTGTTCTCCGAGCGGCGCACCAACCGCCTGCTCAACCGGCACCTGTCCGACGGGCTGCCGGAGTTCCTCGTCGCCGCCGACCCCGGGCTCAACTGCGGCTTCGCCGGCGCGCAGTACCCGGCGACCGCGCTGGTCGCGGAGAACCGGACGATCGGCCCGGCCAGCACGCAGAGCGTGCCCTCCAACGGCGACAACCAGGACGTCGTCAGCATGGGTCTCATCTCCGCCCGCAACGCCCGCCGGGTACTGAGCAACAACGACAAGATCCTGGCCGTGGAGCTGCTGTGCGCGGTCCAGGCCGTCGATCTCGCCGGCCGCTACGGGCAGCTGAGCCCGGCGGCCCAGGCGACCTACGACCTGGTCCGCTCGCTGGTCCCGGCGCTGTACCGGGACCGCTACCTGAGTGACGACATCGAGCTGGTGGCCGCGGCGCTTTCGCAGAACCAGATCGTGGACGTCGTCGCGGGCCGCGGCGTCACGCTCCGCTGAATCTGGGCCGGCCCGGGCGGGCCTGGGCCGTAGCCGCCGTCCCGGTGCCACTTGGGGAGCTTTAGCGCCAGTTGTGCAACTGAAGCTCCCCAAGTGCGCAGAAAAGGGCTCGCATCTCCTCGATTGCGCGGGCCGATGGTGTCTGGGCTCGTTTATGACGAAATCTGGCCGGATTCGGCAGGGGGCGTCGACGCGTTATTTCGTAGCCGCTCGAACCTCGCTCGAGTGGCGCTTGGGAATCGCTAGAATCGATCGCCGTGGCCAGTGGAAGAACCTTTCAGCGTATCGGCGGTGCGCAGTGGAGAAGATGCGCGGAGAAATACGTGGCTGCGAACATCGCCGGTACCGTTTGATCCGGCCGACCCGTTCCCCCGAAACGGGTCCGGCGCGAAGGGGAAGTTCTTGTCGTTTGCCACTCCGCCCCCGGCCGGTGGTGGTTCCGGTCTCCCGACCGGCCGCGAACCGCATGCGCAGGACGTGTGTACGGCGCTGCCCGCCGTGATGGCCCTGCGCATCGTGCCGCCCACGCTGGCGTTCGTCATCCACGCCGTCTACCCCGTGACACCGGGTGTCCCGCTCGACCCGGCGACTCCGTTCGCCGATCCCGGGCTCATGGGCTTTCTGCTGTGGTTTCTCGGGCCCGCCTGCCATGTCGGCGTGTCTTTCTTCTTTCTGCTCAGCGGATTCATCCTCACCTGCACGGCCAATACCGCAGAACCGGTCACCGCCTACTGGCGGCGCCGGCTGGTCGGGCTGCTGCCGAGCCACTTCGTGACCTGGGCGCTGTCGATGGTTCTGTTTGCGGGGGCGCACACGCCCTATTTTGGGCTGCCGAACCTGTTGCTGATCAACGCTTATTTCCCGCAGGCCCAGTTCTGGGGTGGCGCGAACTGGCCGGCCTGGCGGCTGTGCGCGGAGCTGCTGTTCTACCTGTCGTTCCCGCTGCTGGCCGTGCCGCTGCGGCGGATCCCGCGGCGCTGGCTATGGCCGGCCGCGGCCGGCATGGTCGCGGGGATGGCCGGGGTCTGCCTGTTCGCGCAGAACGTCGTGTCGCCGGGCCCGACCTTCGCGGACGTCCCGATGTCGCTGCCGCAGTTCTGGTTCATCGTGTTCTTCCCGCCGGTCAGGGTGTTCGAGTTCGGCCTCGGCATGATCATCGCCCGGATCGTCCTCGCCGGCCGGTGGCCGTCGTTGCGCATCGGTGGGGTGCTCGCCCTGCTGCCGGTCGGTTACGCGGCCGCGCTGCTGGCCGGGGCGCCCTACAACCTCGGCCTGACGACGGTCGTGCCGATCGCGCTGCTGGTCGGCACCGTGGCGGCGGCCAACCGGCGGGGGCGGCGCACGCTGGCGGGCAGCCGGCCGATGGTCTGGCTCGGCAAGGTCGCGTTCGGGTTCTACATGACGCACGCCCTGGTGCTGTTCTACATGCGCCCGGCGGTGCTCGGCAACGCCGAGTTCGGCGTGACCGGCGGCACGGTGCTGCTTGTGTGCCTGCTCACGGTCAACGTGTTCGCCGGCTGGGTGCTGTCCGAGCTGGTCGAGGTGCCGATGCGGCGCCGGCTCTGCCCGGACTCGCCGCCCGCTGACAGCACGCCAGGAGGTGCCCGGTTCGTGCGCCCGGTGTCACGATCAACCGAGGTGACCATGGTGCGCTAACCAGCAGCAGTCGAAGGTGGGCGGATCGTGAAGGCAGCAGTAATTCCCGAGGTCAACGGCACCTGGGAGCTCCGCGAGGTGCCCACCCCGCGGCCGGGACCCGGCGAGGTTCTGATCAGGGTGCGGGCGTGCGGCGTGTGCCACAACGACGTGCTGACGACCAGGGGAGTGTTCCCGTTCCCGAGC
>DASSUA010000152.1:0-4917 GCA_035707525.1 Pseudonocardiaceae bacterium | reverse complement strand
CCCGCCGAGTGCCTGCAGGCCAACCCAAGGCTGGTGTACGCGCGGCTGACCGGCTGGGGCCAGTCCGGACCGCTGGCCTCGACGGCCGGCCACGACATCAACTACATCGCGCTGACCGGGGCGCTCGGCTCGTTCGTGCGTACCGGCCAGCCGCCGACTCCCCCGCTGAACCTCGTCGGCGACTTCGCCGGCGGCTCCATGTACCTGATCTTCGGCGTGCTCGCGGCGCTGCTGGAGCGCGAGCGCTCGGGTCTCGGGCAGGTCGTCGACGCCGCGATGGTCGACGGCGTGAGCAGCCTCATGTCGTTCGTGTACGAGCTGCGCACCAAGGGCGTCTGGGGCGGCGAGCCCGGTGCGAACCTGCTCGACACGGGGGCGCCGTTCTACGACGTGTACCGCACCGCGGACGACCGGTTCGTCGCCGTGGGTTGCCTCGAGCCCCAGTTCTACGCGGCGTTCCTGGCCGGCCTCGGGCTCGCCGGCGAGGACCTGCCCGGCCAGTACGACCCGGCCGGCTGGCCCGTGCTGCGGGCACGGTTCGCCGCGATCCTGGCCGGCCGCACCAGGGACCAGTGGGCCGAGGTTTTCGCCGGCACCGACGCGTGCGTGACCCCGGTGCTGTCGCTGGAGGAGGCGCCGGCCCACCCGCACAACGCCGCCCGCGGCACGTTCGTCACCGACGAGTCCGGCGCCTGGGCACCGGCCGCGGCCCCGCGGCTGTCCCGAACCCCGGGGCGACCGCGGGCTTAGCCGGGGCAGACTGTGTCTATGCAGCGGGCGTTGGTCACGGTGGCCGTCACGGCGGTGGTGGCCACCATGCTGGCCGGGTGCAGCCCCGGCCACTGGCCGACGCTCGCGTTGGTGCTCGTCGACGGCCGGCCGGCCGCGCTCGTCGACCCGTGCCCGGCCGACCGGCTGACGTTGCTGGTGGTGTCGGAGGTGCGCGGCGGCGACGCCAGCGACTGGCCGCAGTGGCACAGCCAGGGCGAACGTCCGCTCGCCGACGGCGAGACCGTCCCGCTGCTCGACGATCCGCGAGGCTGGAGCACGACCAGGGCCGAGGTCACCGAACTCGGCCCCGACCGCGCCTACCGTGCCCAGGCCTGGGGCGAGCAGGTCTCGCTCGGCGTCGGGTTCACCCTCGCCGACCTGAACGGCCTCGCCACCGACGAGGTCTGGTCGACCTCGGACGGCGACACCGGCCGGGCGATGCCGCGACAGCAGTTCGAGCGCTCGGCCAACGCGGACTGCTCCCGCCGGTGACTAGATCCCCGGGATCTAGCGCCCGCTACGGCAAGCTCGTCGGCCAGGGCACCGGCGAGGGGTCGCCCTCGATCAAGGATCGCGGCCGGGCTCGGCGTGCGCGGCCCGGTCACCTCGCCGGCGTTCTGGCCCGGGGTGCCCGGGCGGATGGCGGGTTTTCGGTGTGAGCTCACCGTGCACTTCCCGGCGGGCACCGCACGGTGGCCGCCCGCTCTTGGCGATCATGCGGCCACTCGTGGAGCGCTGAGGCCGGTTGACCGGGTGCCGGGGACTCATGATCGTCGTTTGGGTGCCGGAAGCCGCGCTGAGCGCGGTCGGTGGCACCGAAACGGTGATCATGACCAGGTTCCACCGGCTGGAGACCGGGCCGTCGCACGCAGACCGACCCTCGCGGCCCTTCTGAAGTTGATCACGAGGTAAACGCCCCGGTGAATCGACTTCCCCTGGGGGCATACCCTCTAGGGGTATTGTCGGGCCAATTCCCGGTCGAGTGTCCGCGCCCACTGCCGCAGGATCCGGCGCCGGCGTTCCCGGTCGTCGGTCAGCACCCCGGCGAGCCCGAGCCCGCGCAGCAGGTCGAGCGTCGCCTGGATGAGCTCGCGGACGCCCGGCCGGCCCTCCCGCGCCCCGAGCAGCTCGACGGCGACCTTGTGCGCCTCGCGACCGAGCTGCGCCTCCAGGGGCGCCACCACCTCGTGCACCAGCTCGTCGGTGCGCGCCGCGACCCACAGCTCGAGGGCGGCGGCGAACAGCGGCCCGCTGTAGAAATCGGCGAGCAGACCGAGCACGGCCTCGGTGCGGCGCGGGCCGACCGGCAGGCGACGGGCCGCCTCGAGGATCTCGGCCGCCCTGGCCCGGCCGACGTACACGACGGCGGCCGCGACGAGCTCCCCGCGGGTCGGGTAGTGGTGCAGCTGGGCGCCGCGGGACACGCCGGCGCGCTCGGCGACGATCGTCGTGGTGGTGCCGGACCAGCCGCGCTCGACGAGGCACTCGACACACGCCTCCATCAGGCGCTGTCTGGTGACCTTGCTGCGCTCCTGCTCCCGGCGCGGGGTTGCCATCAGCTCGCGAGCATGACAACCGGGCTCATGGCGGTCAAATCTGCCCCGATTCACCCGGATGGGATAGAAAGCCTCCAGACGATGTGTGGCGAAGGGTCACCGGATGAGCGCCGAGTCGGGGCGGGCTGCGACGTACCGCGAGGTCTTCGCCGTACGGGAGTTCCGCGCCCTCTTCGGCGCGCACGTGTTATCGGTCGCCGGCGACCAGTTCGCCAGGGTCGCGCTCGCCGTGCTGGTCTTCGACCGGACCGGCTCGGCCGGGCTGACCGCGCTGACCTATGCGCTGACCTTCCTGCCGAGCCTGGTGGCCGGGCCGCTGCTGTCCGGGCTCGGCGACCGGCGGCCCCGGCGCCAGGTCATGGTCGCCTCGGACGTGGCCCGCGCCGCGCTGGTCGCCACCATGGCGATCCCCGGCCTGCCGCTGGTGGTCCTCGGCACGCTGCTGGTGCTCGTCGAGTTCCTGGCCGCCCCGTTCAACGCGGCCAGGGCGGCCAGCCTCGCGCTGATCCTCGAGGGGGACCGGTACATCGTCGGTTCGGCGATCTCGAATATCACCTACCAGCTCGCGCAGCTCGGTGGGTTCGCCGCCGGTGGCCTGCTGATCGCCGCGTTCAGCCCGTCCGGGGCACTGCTGCTGGACGCGGCGACGTTCGCGGCGTCGGCGGCGCTGGTCCGCCTCGGTCTGCGACCGCGGCCGGCGTCGCAGGTCAGCGGCGTCGCCAAGCGATCATGGCTGACCGATATCGCGGCGGGCTCCGCGCTGGTCTGGCGCGATCGGCGGCTGCGGGCACTGGTCGCGCTCGCCTGCGTCTCCGGCTGCTACATCGCGGTCGAGGGGCTCGCCGTGCCGTACGCGTACGGCATCGGCGGCGGGTCGATCTCGGCCGGGCTGCTGATGGCCGCCAATCCGGCCGGCGCCGTGCTCGGCATGCTGCTGATCAACCGGTTCGCCCCGGCGCTGCGCCGGCGGCTGCTCGGGCCGCTGGCGATCGGGGCGTGCGTTCCGCTGCTCGCCTGCGCCTGGCAGCCCGGACTGGCCTTGACGCTCGGCCTGTGGGCGCTGTCGGGAGTGGCGTCGGCGTTCCAGATCGTCGCCAACGCGGAGTTCGTCCGGATGGTGCCCGACGAGCGGCGCGCTCAGGCGTTCGGCCTGGCCGTCACGGCCCTGCTCGCCTCGCAGGGCCTGGGCGTGCTCCTTGCCGGCACGGCCGCCGACAGCCTTCCGCCCGGGGTCGTGGTGGCGGTGGCCGGGGCCGTCGGCGTGCTGGCCGCTTCCGCCGCGGGTACCGCGTGGTCCCGCGCGCAGCAGTTCCCGGCCGGCCGGGCGACGTGACCCACCGGGAACACTGCCTGCTCTCGCTCTCGCGCTTGCCTTGCTCTCGCTCCGTGACGATTCAGTGCCAGTTGTTGTTACGGCAAGTAATCATGATTCACCTCCAATAACGCCGCTGCGTAAGTTTGAGCCCCGACCGTTCACCCAGTCGTTGTAGGTGGCTGGCGCCAAATGAGGAATAAACGTTACTGTCAGTTGCCACCTCCTGCCTCGCCCCACCGGAATCCACCCGTCTGCGGGGTGACTAGACGTAATGGAGTAGCTACCTTGTACGGGCGATCATTCGTGGATTCAGGGGTGCGCATTGAGTGTCGGTCAGCCTCAGCCTGAGCTGAAGGCGAGCACGGAGCGGATTGGCTGGCCGGCGGGGCTGCGTCGCCGGTCGGTTCGGCGCTGGTCGGGACGGCGCTGGTCGGGACGGCGCTGGTCGGGACGGCGCTGGTCGGGACGGCGCTGGTCGGTACGGCGCTGGTCGGGACGGCGCTGGTCGGTACGACAGTGGAAGCTGTGGTCACTCCCCGCTCCGGTGCGCGCCTATGTGGTCGGCGTGGACCTGGCCGCGGTCGCCCTGATCGTGCTGACGGCCCGGCTCGTCCCGGTCGAGCGTGGCCAGCTGCTGCTGTTCGGCGGGCTCGTGCTCGGCGCCGTGCTGCACTACGAGGCGTCCAAGCGGATCGAGCGGATCCGCGAGGTCACCGCCGAGGGCGTCTCCTATGTCGACCTGCAGTCGGTCTGGGGTTTCGCCGCGCTGTTGCTGCTGCCGCCGCCGCTGGTCGCCGCCTTCCTGGCGATCACCTACGCGCACATGTGGCTGCGGGTTTCGCAGCGGATCGTCGTGCACCGGTGGGTGTTCTCGGCCAACACCGTCGTGCTCGCCTCCGGCGCGGCGGGCCTGGTGCTCGCTACCCTCGATTCGGCGGACTACCCGGGCCTGCCCGCCGGCATCACCGGGGTCGCCGTGGTCGTGGCCGCCGCCGCCGTCCGTTGGTTGGTCAACTACGCGCTGGTCGTCGGCGCGATCACGCTCTCGGGCGCGCCGCTGCGCAAGGCGGCCGGCCGGCCGGCCGACCAGCTCATCGAGGCCGCCGCGCTCGGCCTGGGCTACCTGGCCGCGCTGGTGCTCGTGGTGCAACCGCTCGCGGTGCTCGTGCTGATGGTGCCGCTGCTGGTCATGCAACACAGCCTCATGATCAGCCAACTCCAGCACGCCGCAAGCAAGGATCGGACGACCGGTCTGCTCACCGCGATGTACTGGCA
>DASSUA010000151.1:0-9507 GCA_035707525.1 Pseudonocardiaceae bacterium | reverse complement strand
GGGCCGGCATAGGTGCAGGTTCCGGGGTCGTGACCCATGGCGGCGGGGAGGCGGGCGGGGCGCGCCTAGGCTGGGTTCGTGTCTGGCGAGTCGCGACCGCAGTCGAGGAGAGGTC
The DNA here is from genome assembly GCA_035707525.1 of Pseudonocardiaceae bacterium. Classification (GTDB taxonomy): domain Bacteria; phylum Actinomycetota; class Actinomycetes; order Mycobacteriales; family Pseudonocardiaceae; genus DASSUA01. Next base: position 9,392 of record DASSUA010000151.1, on the reverse strand, counting down.
CTGGTACGGCGGGGTTGCTGGTTGGCGGTCTGGTGCTGGCCGGCGTGGTGGCGACCGTTTTGGCCAGTGTGACGGTGCCGGGGGCGATTCCGGGGTTGCCGGACGCGGGGGCGCTGACCAGGTTGGGGCTGCCTGCGGTGCGGGCGGTGGCCGAGGGGGCTGCGGCGCTGACGGTCGGGTTCCTGCTGTTCGCCGCGTTCCTGGCCCCGCCGGAGCGCAATGGCTATGTGGACGTGGCGGGGTATGCGGCGCTGCGGTCGGCGACCTGGGTCGCGGTGGTGTGGGCGGTCGGCTCGGCGTTGCTGGTGCCGCTGACGGTTGCGGACGCGGTTGGGCGGCCGGTGGGTGAGGTGCTCGACCTTGGCGTTCTCGCGAAGGCGGTGCCGAACCTGAACCAGGCCGAGGGGTGGCTGCTGACCGCGGGGTTGGCTGTGCTCGTTGCGGTGGGTTGCCGGCTTGCGCTGTCGTGGGGATGGACGGTGGTGCTGCTGGCGGTGGCGGTGGGTGGCGTGCTGCCGCTGGCGGCCACCGGGCACTCGTCGGCGGGCGGCTCGCACGATGTGGCGACGAACTCGATGCTCTATCACCTGGTTGCGGCGTCGCTTTGGGTCGGGGGGCTGGCGGCGCTGCTCGCGCACGGTCGGCGGACGGGCCCGCATCTCGGGCTGGTGGTCCGGAGGTTTTCCCGACTGGCGCTGGTGTGCTGGGTGGCGATGGCGGCCTCGGGGGTGGTCAACGCTCTGGTCCGCACGCCGCTTGGGGAGCTGTTGACCAGCGATTATGGGCGGCTGGCGCTGGCGAAGGTGGCGGCGCTGCTGGCGTTGGGGGTGATTGGTTACTGGCAGCGCGAACGTTCGGTGCGTGCGGTGGTGAGCTCCGGCGACCGGTCGTCGCTGGTGCGGTTGGGCACAGGCGAGGTGCTGCTGATGCTCGGCACGATCGGGCTGGCGGCCGCGCTGGCTCGCACGCCGCCGACAAGCGGTGAGGCGCGGGAGCTGTCGATCACGGCGGCGTTGCTCGGCTACGACCTGGAGGGGCCGCCGACGCTGCTCAGGGTGCTGCTGGGCTGGCGTTTCGACCTGGTCTACGGCACGGCGGCGCTGGTGGCGGCGGTGCTGTACCTGCTCGGGGTGCGGCGGCTGCGCCGGCGGGGGGACCGCTGGCCGCTCGGCCGGACGATCGCCTGGCTGCTCGGCTGGGCGGTGGTGCTGGTGGCGACGTCGTCGGGCATAGGCCGGTACGCGCCGGCGATGTTCAGCATGCACATGGTGAGCCACATGATGCTGTCGATGCTGGCTCCGGCGCTGCTGGTGCTGGGTGGCGCGTTGACACTGGCGCTGCGCGCGCTGCCGGTGGCTGGCGGCGGCCCGCCGGGTCCTCGCGAGTGGCTGTTGGCGCTGGTGCGCTCGCCGCTGGCTCGTGTGCTGACGCATCCGGTGGTCGCGCTGGTGCTGTTCGTCGGCAGCTTCTACGGGCTGTACTTCTCCGGGCTGTTCGAGGCGGCGCTCGCCGATCATTGGGCGCATCTGGCGATGAATGCGCACTTCCTGCTGGTCGGCTACATCTTCTACTGGCCGGTGATCGGGGTCGACCCGGCGCCGCGGCGGCTGCCGCCGCTCGGCCGGCTGGCGATGGTGTTCGCGTCGCTGCCGTTCCATGCGTTCTTCGGCATCATTTTGATGAGCTCGCAGACGGTCATTGCCGGCGACTTCTACCGCCTGCTCGCGCAGGGGCTGCCGTGGGCGCCGAACCTGCTCGCCGATCAGCGGCTCGGCGGCGGGCTGGCCTGGGCCTCCGGTGAGTTGCCGCTGCTCGTCGTGCTGATCGCGTTGCTCATCCAGTGGGCGAGTGCGGACGAACGCGCTGGTCGGCGTTCTGATCGCCGCGCGGAGGCCGACGGCGACGCCGACCTCGCAGCGTACAACGAGATGCTTCGCCGGCTGGCCGAACGCGCCAAGCCACGCGCGTAGCACACGGCACCGACAGTCCCGTCGGCCGAGGGCCGAAATAGCGGCCGGTTATCCACAACGGGTCAGTTGTCCACAGTTTCCCGAACCGCATCTCCACGGATTCGCTCAGATCGGCGATTCTTTCCCTTGCCCGGCGCGGTGCCGGTGACCGTGAAGAAGTGGAGACAACGAATGGCCCTCAACCAGACCACCACGACGATCGTCGGACGGCTGGCCAGCGACCCCAACCACAAGCTGACGATGAACGACGTGGACGTCACGCACTTCCGCCTGGCCAGCAACGAGCGTCGCTACGACCGGCAGGCCAACCAGTGGGTCAACGGCGACCAGTTGTTCATCGACGTCACGTGCTGGCGGCGGCTGGCGTTCAACGTCAAGGCGTGCCTGGCCAAGGGCGATCCCGTGGTCGTGCACGGCCGGCTGTACACCTCGGAGTACGAGGTCGACGGGAAGCGGCGCTCGGAAACCCGGATGGAGGCGCAGTCGGTGGGGCCCGACCTCGGCCGGATCACCACCGCGCTGCGGCGCCGGCCGAAGCCCGACGGCGATGGCGCCGACGCCGCGACGGCTGTGGCGTCCAACGAGGCGTCCAACGAGGCGTCCGACGAGGCGTCCAACGAGGCGCCCGGCGAGGTGTCCGACGAGGTGACCGGGGAGCCGATCGGCGAGGCGCCCCAGCCGGCGGCGGAGCAGGTTCCGGAGCTGGCCGGCCCGGCGCTCGACGACCGGCCCGAACAGATCGACGAGCTGGCCAGGCAGCTGCTGGAGCAGCCTCCGGGCGGCGCCGACGCGCCCGGTCGGCGGTCCGGGCGGAGGAAGGAGGCGCTTATGGCGGGAGTCTGATCGAGCGACGTACCGTTCCGCGCTCGATGGGCTGCCGGCCGCTGGGTCGGCAGCCCGAGCCCGGCTCTACCATCGCGACGTGGCCGAATTCATCTACACGATGCGCAAGGTGCGCAAGGCACACGGCGACAAGGTCATCCTTGACGACGTCACGCTTGCCTTCTACCCAGGGGCGAAGATCGGCGTGGTCGGGCCCAACGGCGCCGGAAAGTCCAGCGTGCTGCACATCATGGCCGGCCTCGACCACCCGAACAACGGTGACGCGATCCTGACGCCAGGCTTCACGGTCGGCATCCTCCAGCAGGAGCCCCCGCTCAACGAGGAGAAGACGGTCCTCGGCAACGTGGAGGAGGGCGTCGGCGAGATCAAGGGGAAGCTCGATCGCTTCAACGAGATCGCCGAGCTGATGGCCACCGACTACTCCGACGAGCTCATGGAGGAGATGGGTCGGCTGCAGGAGGAGCTCGACCACGCCGACGCCTGGGACCTGGAGGCGCAGCTGGAACAGGCGATGGACGCGCTGCGGTGCCCGCCTGGGGACGCCGAGGTGGGCCACCTGTCGGGTGGCGAGCGCCGCCGGGTCGCCCTGTGCAAGCTGCTGCTGTCCAAGCCCGACCTGCTGCTGCTCGACGAGCCGACCAACCACCTCGACGCGGAGAGCGTGCTCTGGCTGGAGCAGCACCTCGCGCAGTACGCCGGCGCCGTGCTGGCCGTGACCCACGACCGTTACTTCCTGGACAACGTCGCGCAGTGGATCATGGAGTTGGATCGCGGGCGGGCCTACGCGTACGAGGGCAACTACTCGGCCTACCTGGAGAAGAAGGCCGACCGGCTGGCCGTGCAGGGCCGCAAGGACGCCAAGCTGCAGAAGCGGTTGCGTGACGAGCTGGCGTGGGTGCGCTCGAACCCGAAGGCGCGCCAGGCCAAGTCCAAGGCGCGTTTGCAGCGCTACGAGGAGATGGCGCAGGAGGCGGAGAAGACCCGCAAGCTCGACTTCGAGGAGATCCAGATCCCGCCCGGCCCGCGGTTGGGGAACCTGGTGGTCGAGGTCGAGCACCTGGACAAGGGCTTCGACGGCCGGGTCCTGATCAAGGATCTGTCGTTCTCGCTGCCCCGGAACGGGATCGTCGGCGTCATCGGCCCGAACGGGGTGGGAAAGACCACACTGTTCAAGACGATCGTCGGCCTGGAGCAGCCCGACTCCGGGATCGTTCGGGTCGGCGAGACGGTGAAGCTGTCCTACGTCGACCAGGCCAGGGCCGGGCTCGATCCGAAGAAGACGGTGTGGGAGCTGGTCTCCGAGCGGCTGGACTACATCCACGTCGGCCACGTGGAGATGCCGTCCAGGGCCTACGTCAGCGCGTTCGGTTTCAAGGGCCCCGATCAGCAGAAGCCGGCCGGGGTGCTGTCCGGTGGCGAGCGCAACCGGCTCAACCTCGCGCTCACCCTCAAACAGGGCGGCAACCTGATCCTGCTGGACGAGCCGACGAACGACCTCGACGTGGAAACCCTCAGCTCGCTGGAGAACGCCCTGGAACAGTTCCCGGGCTGCGCCGTGGTGATCTCGCATGACCGGTGGTTCCTGGACCGGGTGGCGACCCACATCCTGGCCTGGGAGGGCACCGACGAGAATCCCGCGCAGTGGTTCTGGTTCGAAGGGAACTTCTCGTCCTACGAACAGAACAAGGTGGAGCGGTTGGGCATCGAAGCTGCGCGCCCGCACCGGGTGACGTACCGGAAGCTCACCCGCGACTAGCGGGGCAGATCCGGCTGATGGGCAGGCAACGGTAGGAACCGACGCAAACAGGGAGGTGGGTGCGACGCGCTCTCGTGCTCGTGCATTGCCCTCTGGCGGCGGTACCGACGCCTCGGCGCTGGTCGCCGCCGCAGCCCGGCTGCGCTGGCGGGCACCCGAGCTGACCCTGCTGCTGGCCGACCGGGCGTCGGCGGCCGCCTCGTCGGGGGGCGAGGAGTCGGTGCGGTTGCGGGCCGAGGTGCTGGCGGTGTTCGCCTGCAACCAGCTCGGTCGTGGTGCCTCCGCCGGCGGGCGCGCGGTCCGGGCGCTGCGGGCCGCGCAGGCGATCGGGGCGCACGTCACCGAGCGGCTGGTTCGGGTGGAGCTGGCGGGGTGCGCGACCGACGCGTCCGCTCCGGCGATCGCGCTTTCGCAGCTGCTGCCGGTGCTGGCCGGTCGGCGGCGGGTCGCGCCGACTGCTCGGGCGGCGGCGATGGTCACCGCGGCGGACGCCCTGGCCAAGCTCGGCGGTGGCCCGGAGGTACCGGGCCTGCTGACGGTGGCCGATGGGCTCTACGACGCCAGCCGCGCCGTTGAGCCCGATGCCGTTCTGCTGCGCCGTGGCCTGGTGCACGCGCGGCTGGCGGCGCATCACCGGCGCATCGGCGATCAGAGCAGTGCTGAGCGGGCCGCCCGGGCCGGGCTGGCGCTGCTCGACGAGCTGTCGGACGCCAACCTGGAGACCGGCCAGGTGAGCGGCGCGCTCACCCTGGAGCTGGTGTTGGCGCTGCTGGACTCGGCACGGGAGGCGGAGGCGGTGCTCGCCGCGCAAAGCCTGCTGCGCCGGTCGGTGCGGCCGGCGGGTGCGCCGGCGGCGTGCTGGGTCCGGTTGACGCTCGCCAGCCGGGTGCACCTGCCGGCGGGGCGGTATGCGCTCGCCCGGCGGCTGCTCGGCGACGCGGCGTTCATTGCCGAGCGCAACCAGCTCGATTCGCTGCTCGCCGAGTGTCACCAGCTTCAGGCGCACCTGCACGAGCGGTGCGCGGAGCTGCCGGATGCGATCGGCTGCCTGCGGGCGGCCCAGTTGGCGGAGCGCCGCTGGCGCTCGTGCTCCGGTGAGCTGCGGACCCTGCTGGCCGCGGAGTTCGGCCTGCCACCACCGGCGGCCGAGCTTCGCGGGGAGCTTGCCGCGGTGGTGAGCGCCACGCCGCTACTGGATCAGCGCGGCCCGGACGAGCGGTCTGTCGCCGACCGTGGCATTGGTGCCCCGGGTCGTTTGGCAGTCGGCGACGGCAGGTTCGCGTCGCGCCCGCCTAGCCCGGAGCGGTCCATCCCGCGCCGGCGTGCCTCTGGCCGGCATGCCGCTGGCGACGCCGACTCATCGCGACTGGCGGGTGTGGCCGGGCCGTTCGGCTCCGTCACGCCGGTGGATGCCGCGTTGGCCGGCGCGGCTGCCACTCCGGCGGTCGCACCGCCGCCGGTTGCGTCCACCGCTGCGTTGGTGGTGCCTGCACCGCCTGGCTCGGTGACTCCGGTTACGTCAAGTCTTGATCAACCGGACTCGGTAGCCGTGCCGGGCACGGACGAGCCGGCGACTCCGGTAGCTGCTCCGCGTCCGGTCGAGTCGGCGACTCCGGCTGATGAGCCGGGTCCGGTCGAGTCGACGGCTCCGGCGGTTGCCGCCGATCCGCTGTCAGTGCCGGCGGCGGCGAACGTGGATTCGATCGAGCCATTGGATCCGGTGACCGCGCCCGTCCCGATCCAGCAGTTGCCGCCGGTCGACGAGGCAACCGATGCGCCGCCGCGGGGCCTGGTTGCGGTCCCGTTCGAGCCGGACACGTCGGAGTCCCGGCAGGAGGTTCGGGTGGTCGAGGCGTCGACCGGCCGGCAGGCGGGCCGGTCGGAACGGGGGACTGACGGCGCCGAGGAAGCCGAGCGGCCACAGCCGGAGCTGGAGCCGCGTGAGACGACGCCCGCTGAGCGGTGTGAGGAGAGCGAGCCTGCTGCCGGGCGCCGGGATCTGCCGGCGGAGTTCGGCGCCGACGGCTACGGGCACGGGGAGGCCGGCGCGGCAGCCGGTCGACCTGACGGGGTGCGGATCGAGGCCGAGCAACCCGATGCGGAGACGAGACCCGAGGCCACCGACCCGCCGATTCGGAGTGTGGCCGAGGAGATTGCCGAAGTGACGCAGCGGTCGCGGGAGGTCGTCGTCGAAGCGGTGCCTGGACCGGGCGCGATCGCGGACGCCGGGCCGGAGCCAACCCCCGAAGACCCGTTGTTCGCCGACGAGACGCCGACACCGCCACATGGAGTGAGGGCACTTCGAAACCTGAGGCCGGACACCGGCGAGCCGTTCGGCGCAGGTGACCCGGTGGCCTCAGAGAAGCCGCCGCAGGTGCGTCCCGAGATGTCGAAGGTGCCTTACCGGCGCCGCCATTCGGCCGGTCAGGAGGACGAGGGGGCGGCCGCGGACGCGGCACGCATGCAGGGCGCTCCCGGGCGGCACAGGTCGGACGTCGCGCTGGCCGACCTGCTGGCGGAGGCGCTCATGGCGTACCAGAACGGCCGCCGGTCGCAGTTGGCGGCGGTGCAGACGGCGGCCGCTCCGCGGCCAACGCCGCAACAGGCGCCAACATCGCAACCGCAGCAACTGGAACCGGAGCCGGAGCGGCCAGAACCGAAGCGGGCGGAGCGGCCCGCTTTGCAGCCGGCGCAGCTGGAACCAAAGCCGGCACGGTCCCAGCAGCCAGAACCGGTGCCGAAGCGGTCAGAACCGGTGCCGAAGCGGTCAGAACCGGTGCCGAAGCGGTCAGAACCGGTTCCGGAGCGGCCAGAACCGGTTCCGGAGCAGCCAGAACTGGTTCCGGAGCAGCCAGAACCGCAGCCGGAGCGGTCAGAGCTGCCGGAACGCTCAGGCCTGGTGCCCGCGCGCCCGGAGCAAGAGCAGCCGGAGCCGGACCCGTCGGTCACGCAGCCGACGAGGGTGCAGGACCCGCCGACCAGTCCCATCCCGGTGAGCCAGGTGCTGCTCGACAGCGGGGACCCGCTCGGCTATCCCTACCCGGCGATGGTCCCACCGAGCCTGGTGGGGGTCCCCGCCGAAAAGGTCTGGCGCGAGCCCGGCACCTTCTAAACCCCGAGCCGGGCGCTGTGGGAACGGCAAGCCTGGCATGTCCCGCGCCGGGGTTCGCAGCTGGGTGGACGGTCGCGCCAACTGGTTGAGATCCGCTTAGGGTAAGGCGGACGGGCCGGGCACAACGGGGTGCCGGGGCGGGGAGCCTGACTCGACGATGGAGTGCACCGCAGATGACCTCGACGCGTGAGTCCAGACGGTCCTTGACGGCACCGGCACCGGTCACGTTCGACAAGGCGGGTCAGCACGAGCGGCTCGAGCTCGCTCGGGGCGAGCGGGTCAGTAAGGCACAGGAGCTGGCGCCCGAGCTGGCGAAGCTGGTGCCGCTGTTCTTCCGGCACGTGCCGGCCGAGGAGGTGCTGGAGGCGGACCCGGCCGCGCTGGCGGCGATTGTCCGCTCGCATCGCGAGCTGGCCGAGGACCGGCCGCAGGGGCGGCCGAAGGTGCGGGCGTTCAACCCGTCGCGGGCCGAGACGGGGTGGAGCTGCCCGTTCACGGTGGTGCAGATAGTCACCGACGACATGCCGTACCTGGTCGACTCGGTGGTGGCCGAGCTGACCAAGGCGGGCGCGCCGGCGTTTCGGGTGATCCATCCGATCGTGGTGGTCCGGCGGATCGTGACCGGGCAGCTGACCGATGTGCTGGTCGACGCCGATCCGGTGGACCCGCCGGAGGGGGCGATCGCCGAGTCGTGGATGTACCTGGAGGTCGGCCGGGTGGTCGACCAGGAGGCCGTGGCCGTCCTGGAGCAGCGGCTCAACATCGTGCTGACCGATGTCCGGGAGGTGGTCGAGGACTCGGCGCGGATGGCGAGCACGGCGCGGGCGATCGCCGACGAGCTGGAGCAGGACCCGCCGGTGGGGCTGCCGCCGCGCGAGGTGACCGGTGGGGCGGAGTTCCTGGGCTGGTTGGCCGACGGGCACTTCACGTTCCTCGGCTACCGGCGTTACGAGCTGATCGGGACCGGGGACGATGGGGAGCCGGCGCTGCGGGCGGCGCTGGCGTCGGGGCTCGGGGTGCTGCGCAAGGACAGCCTGGCGGCGCGCAGCTTCACGGCGGGCCCTGGCGGCAAGGGCATGGGCAGCGCAGAGCATGTGATGAGCAAGGAACTGCTCGTGCTGACCCAGGCGAGCGTGCCGTCGACGGTGGTCCGGCCGGTGTACCCGTACTACGTCGGGGTCAAGATCTTCGACGAGCGCGGTGAGCTGAGCGGGGAGCACCGGTTCCTCGGCATGCTGACGTCGACGGCGCTGCACGAGAACGTGCTGGACATTCCGGTGATCAAGGACCGGGTGTACGACGTGATCCACCGGGCCGGGTTCCCGCTGGAGTCGCATTCGGGGCAGCGGATGCTGGATGTGATCCAGAATTATCCGCGGGCCGAGCTGTTCTCGACCGACACGGACACGCTGTACGTGACGGTGACCGGCGTGCTGTCGCTGGCGGAGCGTCGCGCGCTGCGCCTGTTCCTGCGGCGCGACCAGTACAACCGGTTCTACTCGTGCCTGGTGTACCTGCCACGCGACCGGTACACGACGACGTCGCGGCTGGCGATGCAGGACGTGTTGCTGCGCGAGCTGTCCGGGCACCAGCTCGAGTACAACGCCCGGGTGGGGGAGTCGGAGCTGGCTCGGGTGCACTTCACGGTGCACACCGACCCGGCGGCGACGGCCAACGCGCAGCCGGACGTCGTCGCGATCCAGGACCTGCT
>DASSUA010000150.1:0-6095 GCA_035707525.1 Pseudonocardiaceae bacterium | reverse complement strand
ACGTCGCGAACGGCCCCAGCGCGTCCTTGGCGTCGGCCGAGGCGTCGGCCAGCGCGCTCACCACGGTGGTACGGAACGAGCCGTACAGCGCGGTGGCGGCCAGCACGGCGGTGGCGATCGCGATGCCCTTGGTGATGGCCTTGGTGGTGTTTCCGACCGCGTCGAGCTCGGCGAGCACACCGGCGCCCTCGCCCTTGACGTCACCGGACATCTCGGCGATGCCCTGCGCGTTGTCGCTGACCGGACCGAAGGTGTCCATCGCCACGATCACACCGACCGTGGTGAGCAGGCCGGTGCCGGCCATGGCGATCGCGAACAGCGCCACGAACAGCGATCCGGCCAGCAGGAACGCCCCGTACACCGCCGCGCCGATCACGATCGCGGTGTAGACAGCCGACTCGAAGCCGACCGCGATGCCGGACAGGATGACCGTGGCCGGGCCGGTGAGCGAGGTCCTGCCGACATTGCGGACCGGGCGGAACTCGGTTCCGGTGAAGTAACCGGTCAGCCACAGGATCGCGCCGGCGAGCACGATCCCGATGATCACGCCGGCCGAGGCGATCAGCGCCGGGTTGCCGTTCTCGGCCGGCAGCACCCGGCCGGGGAGCGCGGTGAGCTCGCCGAAGCTGCCCGGCAGGTAGACGAACGCCGCGATCGTGCACAGCACCGCGGAGATCAGCGCCGACAGGTAGAACGACCGGTTGATCGCGCGCAGCCCGTTCTCGCCGGCCTTCGCCCTGGTGATGTAGATGCCGATGACCGCGGTAACCACGCCGATCGCCGGCACGATGAGCGGGAACAGCAGCCCCTGCACGCCGAACGCGACGCTGCCCAGGATGAGCGCGGCAACCAGCGTCACCGCGTACGACTCGAACAGGTCGGCGGCCATGCCGGCGCAGTCGCCGACGTTGTCGCCGACGTTGTCAGCGATCGTGGCGGCGTTGCGCGGGTCGTCCTCGGGGATGTTCTGCTCGACCTTGCCGACCAGGTCGGCGCCGACGTCGGCGGCCTTGGTGAAGATGCCGCCGCCGACCCTCATGAACATCGCCAGCAGGGCGGCGCCGAAGCCGAAGCCCTCCAGGACCTTGGGCGCCTGGTCGGTGTAGACCAGCACCACGATGGAAGCGCCGAGCAGGCCGAGGCCGACCGTCATCATGCCGACGACGCCGCCCGTGCGGAAGGCGACCCGCATGGCCTTCTCGCGGGGGCCGTCCGGATCGTTGGCCGCCGCGGCCATGCGCACGTTGGCCCTGGTGGACAGCCACATGCCGAGGTAGCCGATCGAGGCCGAGAACGCGGCGCCGACGAGGAAGAACAGCGAGCGCCCGATCCGCTCGCCGAGGTTGTCGGCCGGGAGCAGGAAGAGCAGGCCGAAGACAACTACGGCGAAAATGACGAGCGTGCGAAACTGCCGGTTGAGGTAGGCCGCCGCGCCCTCCTGCACCGCCCGGGCGATCTCCTGCATCTTCGCGGTGCCCTGGCCGAAGGCCAGGACCTCGCGAAGCAGGACATACCCGACGACGAGGGCAGCGACGGCAACCGCGGCGACGATGGCGACAACGCCACGATCTCCTCCGGAGAGCGCACTCTCCGCGAGGGTGAGCCGGGACATCCGTCCTCCTGTGATTCAGACGTCTGCACGAACACGCGTGCGTGGGAACGCCGCCGCCCCGGGTCCGGGGCGGCGAAACTGCCGGGCAGTCTATGCCGTTGTGGCGAATCCGCTGGATCTGGCCCTGAACGTGATCGGCTTGGGTACCGGGGCTGTCCGCCAGTGGGCCTACCCTCGTCGGCGTGCACGCGCAGCGGCTGCTCGAACGCATCCTCGCCGGGGTGCCGGAAGGCGAGTCGCCGCTGACCCACGTCGAGCGGCTGGCGGCGGCGCCCGCGGTCACCGTGGACTGGCCGCTGTGGGCTTCGCCACCCCTGGTCGCCGCGCTGTACGAGCTCGGCATCCCGGCACCGTGGTCGCATCAGGCCGCCGCCGCGAGCGCCGCCTGGCACGGTGAGCACGTCGTCGTCGCCACCGGAACCGCCTCCGGTAAGTCGCTTGCCTACCAGCTGCCGGTGCTGACCACGCTGGTCGAGGCGCCGCGGGCCACCGCGCTGTACCTGTCGCCGACTAAGGCGCTGGCCGCCGACCAGCTGCGGTCGGTGTCGCGGCTGCTCGCGGTCGGGGCCGATGCGCCCGCCAGTTCCCGGTCGCGCGAGATGTACGTCCCGTCGGCCGTGCTCACTTCCGTGCGACCGGCCGCGCTCGACGGCGACACCCCGCTGGCCGAGCGGGACTGGGTCCGCGCTCATGCCCGTTGGGTGTTCACCAACCCGGACATGCTGCACCGCGCGATCCTGCCGTCGCACCCGCGCTGGGCGGCGTGGCTGCGCCGGCTGCGGTACGTCGTGGTCGACGAGTGCCACACCTACCGCGGCGTGTTCGGCTCGCACGTCGCACTGCTGCTGCGGCGGCTGCGCCGGATCGCCGCGCACTACGGCGCGTCGCCGGTGTTCGTGCTCGCCTCGGCGACCGCGGCCGACCCGGCGGGTTCGGCGTCCGCGCTGACCGGCCTGCCGGTGACCGCGGTGACCGACGACGGCTCGCCCCGCGGTGACCGCACCGTGGCGCTGTGGGAGCCGCCGCTGCTGGCCGACCTGGCCGGCGAGAACGGCGCACCGGTCCGCCGCTCGGCCGGCTCCGAGGCCGGCCGGCTGCTCGCCGACCTGGTCATCGAGGGCGCCCGCACGATCGCCTTCGTGCGGTCCCGGCTCGGCGCCGAGCTGACGTCGCTGGCCGCCAAGCGGTTGCTGTCGCAGGTCGGCGCCCCCCTCGCCGACCGGGTCGCGGCCTATCGCGCCGGCTACCTGCCGGAGGAGCGCCGCGCGCTAGAGGCGGCCCTGGCCAGTGGCGAGCTGCTCGGCGTCGCCTCGACCAACGCGCTGGAGCTCGGCGTGGATATCGCCGGGCTCGACGCCGTCCTCGTCGCCGGCTACCCGGGCACGGTCGCCTCGTTCTGGCAGCAGGCCGGTCGCGCGGGCCGGTCCGGCGGGCAGGCGCTGGTGGTGTTCGTCGCCCGCGACGACCCGCTCGACACCTACCTGGCTCACAACCCGTCGGCGCTACTCGGCCGGCCGCTCGAGTCGTGTGTGCTCGACCCGGCCAACCCCTACGTGCTCGAACCACAACTGGCGTGCGCCGCCGCCGAGCTGCCGCTCACCGAGTCCGACCTCGAGCCGGACATCGAACCGGGCACGGCCGCGTCGACGGACCTGTTCGGCGACTCGGCCAAGGCCGCCCTGGACTCGCTGGTCGCGCAAGGCCTGGTGCGGCGGCGCCCGAAGGGCTGGTACTGGACCAGGTCGAGGGAGCGGCCACACGGCAACGTCGACATCCGCGGCTCCGGCGAGGAGCAGGTGGCCATCGTCGAGGCCGACACCGGCCGCATGCTCGGCACCGTCAACCCCTCGTCGGCGCACTACCAGACCCATCCCGGTGCGGTCTACCTGCACCAGGGCGCTCCGTATGTGGTCGACGAGCTCGACCTGGAGAACGCGATCGCCCTCGTGCACCCCGGGGAGCCGCACTGGACCACCGCCGCCCGCGATGTCGTCGACATCTCCGTCACCCGCGTCGTCTCGTCGCGCCGGCACGGTCAGGTCGAGGTGGCTCTCGGCGAGGTAGAGGTGTTCGCCCAGGTGGTCGGCTACCTTCGCCGGCTGCCGTCCGGCGAGGTGCTCGACCATGTGCCGCTCGACCTGCCGGCGCGGCGGCTGCGGACGCGCGCCGTCTGGTACACCGCCGGCGACCCGTTGCTCGCGGCCGCCGGCCTTGACCCGGTCCGTGTTCCCGGCGCCCTGCACGCGGCCGAGCACGCCGCGATCGGCCTGCTGCCGCTGTTCGCCACGTGCGATCGGTGGGACATCGGCGGTGTGTCGACGGCGCTGCACCCCGACACCGGCCGGGCAACCGTGTTCGTCCACGACGGCCACCCGGGCGGCGCCGGCTTCGCCGACCGCGGCTTCGCCGCCCTGGCACCCTGGCTCGCCGCCACCCGGGACGCGATTTCCGCCTGCGAATGTCTCGGCGGCTGCCCGTCATGCGTGCAGTCACCCAAATGCGGCAACGGTAATCAGCCGCTCGACAAACCCGGCGCTGGTCTGGTTCTCGACGCCGTTCTCGGCGAACTCGACCATTGACGCTTCAAGTTCTTTGCCGGTCCTAGGGAAATTGCGACGCGGCCGGCGCTGTGGGGCGATCAACGCTCATTCGGCGGATCACACCACAGCACCGGCCGCGGACACGCAACGCTGGCGCGCGGCAGGCGCTACCGATTCATCAGGCGCTCCAGGACAGCGCCTCGGGCTGTCCCGGCGATCCCAGTGCGCTGCGTGTCGTTGCGGCGAGCACCGCCGTGCCCGCCTCGGTGGGGCGCTCGTTGTGCAGGGCGTCGACGACAGCCTGCTGCACATCAGACGAACGCGGCACGTGCCAGCCGGAAACCTCCGGCTTCACTCGCCAGTGCACGACCCCATGCACGAAAGGCGACGGCGGCAATGGGACCCAGCTGCCGCGGCCGTGCAACACCACCTCAGGATGACGGTCCAGCTCAGCGCACAGCGGCTCACCGGTGAGGACCGGGAACAGCCAGCGACCGGTCGGGGTCGCCGCGATCGGCGCCACGAGCCCGATGGCCCGCAGCTCGGTCGCGGTGCGCCGCCCGAGGCCGGCGGAGACCTCGAGCACGTCCAGCGCGAAACCGGTGGCCAGCAGGAGCGAGAACGGGTGACCGTTCCACAGCGAGGCGACCTCCTTCGGCGCGGACCCGGCGAGCTCGATCCAGTTGTCGTGCAACGGAATCGGGCCTTCCTGTGGGGCGCCGGCTCGACCGATCCACCGGGATCCGTCAGGGTAGGTACCCGGCACAACGGGCCATCCGTGCCAAGCCAGACCGATCGCCTCGGCCCGCAGCTCGGTGCGGAACGCGTTGCGCCAGGTTTCCGTCCAGTTCATCCTCAACTCCCGCATGCTGTGTCGCTGGGATAAAGAAATAACGGACCGAAAGCCGGCGCGGAACAACTCCGCGCCAACACGTCGGTGGTCGGCTGTTCGGGCACGACGAGCGCGCCGATCCCGACCGTCACGGACCGGCGCACTCGTCCTCTCGGGCGACACGGCAAGCCAATACGGTCACAGCGAGATTGCGTTTCGTCGCTCACCGACCGGTGTCGACCGCTCGTCGTCGATGCGCAACGAACCCGGACTGGTCAGGCGGCCCCGGACCGGCGCGAGCGCTCGCCCGGGCGACACCGAAGCGCTCGAACAGTCCTCCCGGCGGCGCCTCGACGCTCACGAACACGTCCCAGCCGTCCAGCCGGCACGCGGTCAGTGCGGTGGCCATCCGGTCGGCGACGCGTCGCGCCGCCCGGCACGCCGCCTCCGGTCCAGCCACCGCCTCGGCGGCCGAGGCCAGCGCCGCGAGGTCCGCCGCCGACTCGGCATGGTGCCTGGCGACGATCGCGGAACCGGCCTGCAGGCAGCCGGCGAGCAGCGCGAGCACCGCAACCAGCAGCCCGACACCGATCACCGTCGCCGAGCCGTCCTCACCAGCCGCCAACCGGTCGCGGCGCCTCCCGCCCTCCACACCGCTCATGGCACGCCCGCCACGCCGGGTTCCAGGATCGCCATCGCCTCGGCGCGCACCGTCAGCCCGGCGAGGCCGCCGCCCGCCGGTTCGGCGCTCACCTGCACGGTGACCTCGTCGCCCGCGATCCGGACGGCCACGCTCGCGCCATCGGGCGCCAGCCGCCTGGCGACCTCGTCGGCCCGTCCCGACTCGCCGCGGGCGACCAGCCGGGCGGCCTCCCTGGCCGCGTCGACGCAACGGACCTGCGCCACCACCGCCCACACCCCGCCGAGCACGATTGCCAGCACGGCTACCAGCGCGCACATCACGAAGGCCGCCTCGACGCTCACGGATCCGCGTTCACCTCGCAGGTCGGCGCTGGCCGGTGCGACGTCGCCGGTGGCGGCCGAGCCCTCGGCCCGCTCCTGCCGACCGCCAGGCACCGGCCGATGCGGTGGCGGCGGACTGTGTGTCCGT
>DASSUA010000149.1:0-2012 GCA_035707525.1 Pseudonocardiaceae bacterium | reverse complement strand
GGTGCGGGGCGCGGGAGCCGCCGATGGCCACCAGCACGGGCAGCGGGTCGCCCCGGTGGCGCAGCTCCCGCACGATCTCGACGGCCATCTTCGCGCCCATCGAGTGGCCGTACAGCGCGTACCGCCGGCTGTTAGCCCGGGCGGTGACCGCGCCGGCGAGCTCGGTCACGTCCCAGTCGGGCGGCTCGGCGAACCGCCCTTCGCGGCCCGGCAGCGCCACCGCGGCCACGTCCACGTCCGGCCCGAGCAGCTTCGGCCACTGGTGGAACGCGCTCGGCCCGGCACCCGCGTACGGCAGGCAGAACAGTGCCACCGCAGCGTCCGGCCGCGGCGCGGACGAGACGAACCACACCCGCGCCGGGTCCCGTAGCGCCCGGCGCCCGGCCAGCCCTACCGTCACGTTCTCGTCGCCCGTCGTCACGAACAGCCCCCTCAGCCGCCGCCGCTGCGCAGCACGGCGACGATGTCCGACACGGTGCGCACCGGGATAACCGCTGACGCGTCGGGCGGGTCGAAGTCGGCCGTGGTGTAGCCGCCGGTGCCGTGCACGACGATGTCCCGGCCGGGCTCGACCAGCCCCCGGTCGATCGCGTTGAACACGCCGGTGAACGCCATCACGGTGGACCATTCGCGCAGGGTGCGCAGGTCGGCCGGGAGCGGGCGCGGGCTGTCGGCGAGCCAGGTGCGCAGGAACGGGTAGCGGGCGATGCATTCGGCGAGCGAGACGACGATGCCGTCGCCGCCGTACCGCCCGATGATCTCGTTTATCGCCGGGGAGGTGGCCGGCCGGTGCGTGTAGAACGTCGGGTCGAGCACCTCGTGCGGGTCGTATGTCACCTCGGGGAAGCGCGGGTCGGCCCCGTCCCGGCGGTAGAGGCCGGTCTCGGTCTCCAGCCGGTAGCCGGGCACCCGCGAGCGGTCGAAGTCGCCGTAGGCGAGGCTGAGCACCATGTCGGGGGTGCCCAGGTGCTGCACGAGCAGGCTGGCCGGCCGGGTGGCTGCGCTGGCCAGCCCCATGGCCTCCAGCACCTGGCGGCCGGTGTGGTAGCCGAGCAGGCCGAAGGCGCTGGACACCGCGTGCGCGTGCAACCGGGGCCGGTCGGCCGCGTCGGTCGGGTCCACCCGCTGCTCGAAGAACGCCCGCGCGGTGTCCGCGACCAGGTAGTTGCGCAGCTCCAGCGAGAACCAGACGTTGACGCCCCGGTCCCGGCGCAGCGCGGCGGCCGACGCAGTGACGGCCTCCCGCCCGAGCGCCTTGACAGCCTCGGGCTCCTCGCCGGTGTAGAGCAGCAGCGGGTTGAGCGCGCGCAGCTGCGGATCCTCGGCCAGCCGGCTGGTGCGCAGCTTGCGCAGGCATGACTTGGGCGCCAGCGTGACGATGCGCAGCTGCTCCGGCGTGACCAGGCCGGCGGTCACCGCCCGCAGCACCGCGTCGCGCAGCGCCGTGCCCTTGTTCGCCGAGGTGGGTGAAAAGATCATGACCTTTTCCCCGGTACGCCGCACGTACTCCACCGCACGCGCCACGATCAGCAGCGAGGCGAAGGTCTTCGTGGTCTGGGTGCCCGGGTTGGCGGTCAGGTCGAGCAGCGCGACCCGGTGCCCGCGGTAGCTACCGACCGGCCGCCAGCGCGCGACGGCGACCGACAGGTACTCCCGCACCGCCGGGTCGAGATCGGGGAGCAGGAAGCCGGGCGAGAACGCCTCGGGGTCGGTCACCGGCGCGGTCTGCTCGACGCATACGGCTATCGCCTGTGGCAGCAGGTGGTAGTAGTCCAGCAGCAGGTTCGCCTCGCCCGCACCGACCGTGGTCTCCGGCGCGGCGGTGGTGGGGTTCGACATCGTTGGCGTCCCTCCTGGCTGTGCTGCGGTTATGTGCTTGAACGTTACGTCGCTGCGGTGAGTGGACGGCGTTGTGGGTCTGCCACGGCCACGTCCGGGCGGTGCTCCCGCCCGGCCGGGCGGACCTCGCCGGGATCGCCGGCACGCAGCCGGTCGCGCAGCTCGCGCAGCCG
>DASSUA010000148.1:0-2240 GCA_035707525.1 Pseudonocardiaceae bacterium | reverse complement strand
CCCGCCTACGCCCAGTACGCGACCGCCGTGCACCCCACCGACACCGCCGACGTCGTGCTGCTCGTCGACCACCCGGACCGGCCCGCGCTCGCGACCCGCTGACCGCGCCCGCCCCAGCGGGCCGCGGTTCAGCGGGCCGCGGTTCAGCCGGCCGCGGTTCAGCCGGCCCCAGCTCAGCGGGTGGGGCGGTCGAAACCCGCGCGGCGCAGCGCTTCGGCCATGGCGCCGCTCGGCTGGTCCGCGCCGCCGCGCCCGCCGGTGCGGGAACGGCCCTGCCCGGCCGCCCGGCCGCGGTCCGCTTTGCCCTGCTGACCGCCGGGGCGCTGGTCACGGTCACGCGCGCCGCCGGCGACCGGTTCGTCGTCCAGGCGCAGCGACAGCGAGATGCGCTTGCGGGCGACGTCGACGTCCAGCACCTTGACCCGCACGATGTCGCCGGACTTGACGACCTCCCTCGGGTCGCGGACGAAGGAGGTGGACATCGCCGAGACGTGCACCCGGCCGTCCTGGTGCACCCCGACGTCGACGAAAGCGCCGAACGCGGCGACGTTGGTCACCACGCCCTCGAGCACCATGCCGGGCCGCAGGTCGGTGAGCGCGTGCACGCCCTCGGCGAACGTCGCGGTCCGAAACGCCGGTCGCGGGTCGCGGCCGGGCTTCTCCAGCTCGGTGAGGATGTCGGTGACGGTGGGCAGGCCGAACGTGTCGTCGACGAAACCGCGCGGGTCCAGCTTGCGCAGGACCTTGGTGTTGCCGATCAGCGCGCCCAGCTCGGCGCCGGTCGCGGTGAGGATGCGGCGCACGACCGGGTAGGCCTCCGGGTGCACCGAGGAGCTGTCGAGCGGGTCGTCGCCGCCGCGGATGCGCAGGAAGCCCGCGCACTGCTCGAACGCCTTCGGACCCAGCCGCGGTACGTCCCGCAGTGCCCTCCTGGACCGGAACGGCCCGTTGCTGTCGCGGTGCGCGACGATGAGCGACGCCAGCCCGGAACCGATGCCCGACACCCTGGTCAGCAGCGGCGCGGACGCGGTGTTGACGTCGACCCCGACCGCGTTGACGCAGTCCTCGACGACCGCGTCGAGCGAGCGGGACAGCTTGGTCTCGGCGACGTCGTGCTGGTACTGGCCGACTCCGATGGACTTGGGGTCGATCTTGACCAGCTCGGCGAGCGGGTCCTGCAGGCGGCGCGCTATCGACACCGCGCCGCGCAGCGACACGTCCAGCTCGGGCAGTTCCTGGGCGGCGAACGCGGACGCCGAGTACACCGAGGCGCCGGCCTCGGACACGACGACCTTGGTCAGCCGCAGCTCGGGATAGCGCGCGATCAGGTCGCCGGCGAGCTTGTCGGTCTCGCGGGACGCGGTGCCGTTGCCGATCGCGATGAGCTCGACCCCGTGCCGGTGGGCGAGCGCGGCGAGCACCGCGATCGAGGCGTCCCACTGACGCCGCGGCTCGTGCGGGTAGATCGTCTCGGTGGCCAGCACCTTGCCGGTGGCGTCCACGATGGCGACCTTGACGCCGGTCCGCAGGCCGGGGTCGAGCCCCATCGTGGCCCGGCTGCCGGCCGGGGCCGCGAGCAGCAGGTCGCGCAGGTTGGCGGCGAACACCCGGACGGCCTCGTCCTCGGCGGCCTGCCACAGCCGCATCCGCAGGTCGATGCCCAGGTGCAGCAGGATCCGGGTGCGCCATGACCAGCGCACGGTGTCGGTCAGCCAACGGTCGGCCGGCCGGCCGGCATCCCGCACGCCGAAGCGCCCGGCGATCAGCTGCTCGTAGCCGCTCGGCCCGTCGAGGGGGTCGTCGTCGGGCTCCGGGTGCACGCTGACGTCGAGCATGCCCTCCTTCTCGCCGCGGAACATCGCCAGCACCCGGTGCGCGGGCAGCGCGTCGAGCGCCTGGCTGAAATCGAAGTAGTCGGCGAACTTGGCGCCGGCGTCCTGCTGGCCCTCCCGGACCTTGGACACCAGCCGCCCGCGCGTCCACATCCGCTCGCGCAGGGTGCCGATCAGGTCGGCGTCCTCGCCGAACCGCTCGACGAGGATCGAGCGGGCGCCGTCGAGCGCCGCGGCCGCATCCGCCACCCCCTTATCGGCATCGACGTACCCGGCGGCGGTCGCCCGCGGATCCAGCGTCGGGTCGGCGAGCAGGGCGTCGGCGAGCGGTTCGAGCCCGGCCTCCCTGGCGATCTGCGCCTTGGTCCGGCGCTTCGGCTTGAACGGCAGGTAGATGTCCTCGAGCCG
>DASSUA010000147.1:0-14251 GCA_035707525.1 Pseudonocardiaceae bacterium | reverse complement strand
TGGTGTACCGGACGGTTTCGCGCAGCACCAGTTGCACCACGATGCGGTCGACCTCCGTCGCACGCTTCCAATTCTGCTCGTAGGACACCTCGAAGTGGTCACCGATCGATAGCGGCCCGGTCGGCACGGCGACAACCGGCCGGCCGGCTCGAGTCATCGCGAACCCCGACCGTACCCGCGACCCCCAACTGGCCCGCAACCCGAAGAACGCGAAAATCGCGAAAACGAGGACGACCACGATCGGCATGTCGAACCAGAAATACGCGACCCCCAGGAAGACCAGGCTGGAAACAATCGGCCAGACATCCACCTCCCGGCCCGCCACAGTCAGCTTCATCCCCACCCCCTCCAGCCGATCGGTCAGCAGAGACCTGACCATGCCTGAGTATCGCTCGGCGGACGTCTGCGCGTTGCCGCTATGCCGCGACGGGCAGGTGCAGCGTGGTGCGGCCCCGCATGGTGAGCTCCGCGCGCACCCACTCGCCGGCCGGTGACCGGCCAGCCGGCTGGATCAGGCCGGCGACCGCCAGCTCGCGCACGGTCAGCTGGTCGCAGCAGGGCAGGCCGTCGATGCGAAGGCTCGGCCAGCAGCTGCAGGTCATCTCGGCCCGGTCGGCGGCGACCGCGCGAAGGACCGCGATCGCCCGGTGGGTCAGTGGTGTCGTGGACATTCCCGGCTCCTTCCCGCGATGCGCCGGCTTCCTGGATATGAGTAGGTCCGGCCGCCGTGAGATACGGAGGCGGTGCCGCGGGAGGTTCAGCAGCGGGCGCGGAGAAATAGCGCTGATCGCCGACGATGGGGGGCTACCGGCCCGGCCGCACCGACGAGGCACGGGTCGAGTGCCACCGGGCGCTGGAGCTGGCGGGCGCTGGAGCTGGCGGGCAACGCCACAACCCGTGCCGCGCAACGTTCAGACGTTTGAACCGGGCGGCCGGTTGCTTCCGTAGTCAGGAATGAGTTCGTAGTGGGAAGGAGGGGTGCATCCGATGCGCGAGCTGCCAAGATATGCGGCGTGGCGGGCCAGGACGCGGCCAGCGCCGTCGACGCGTCGGAGGCGCTGCTGCTGCGTGGCGTGGTCAGCGGACACCCGCCGGACGCCATCGACCAGCTCTACCACCGCTACGCCGGGCGGATCTACGGCTTCGGCGTGCGGTTGCTCGGCGACCGCCAGCTCGCCGAGGAGCTGGTCCAGGAGACGTTCGTCCGGCTGTGGCGAAGCGCCGGCAGCTTCGACCCGCGCCGGGGCACCGTCACCGCGTTCGTGCTCACCATGGCCAGGCGGATCGCCATCGACCTGTGGCGCCGGCCCTCGTCGCGCCCCTTCGAACCCGAACCCCCCGACGCACCCGCCCCCGGCGACGAGGTCGACGCCGTCCTCACGGCCGTGGCGGTGAACGAGGCCATGGCGACCCTGTCGCCGCAACATCGAGAGGTGCTGGAGCTGTCCTACCGTGGCGACCTGACCCAGTCCGACATCGCGGCGATGCTCGGCATCCCGATCGGCACGGTCAAGACCCGCAGCTACTACGCGCTGCGGGCGCTGAAGGTCGCGCTGCAGGAGCGTGGTCTCGATGCCTGAGCGATCGGTGCCACACCTCGACGTCGCCGGCTACGTGCTCGGCACCCTGACGCCGGCCGAGGCCGCCGCGTTCGAGGCGCACCTGCCCGGCTGCCGCGAGTGCACCGCCGAGCTCGCCGAGCTGGGGTCGCTGCCGTCGATGCTGGCCAACGCGGCCCCCGCGCCTCCGCCGTCGCTGCGGCGGCGCACGTTCGAGGCGATCGCCACCGCTGCCGCCGCCGGCCCGATCGGCCCCGGCCCAACCGGCGCCGCGATCGCCGACGGACCCACCCGACCCGTCTCGATCGAAGGACCAGCCCAGCCCGTCTCGGCCGAAGGACCAACCCGGCCCGTCTCGCTACCGGGCCGCCGGCCCGGCTTCCCACCGTCGACACCGTCCCGGCCGGCGCCATCGAGGCCCGCCGGCCGGGAGCCGCCCGACGCCGCGCCGCTTCGGGGGCCCGAACGCGCCGGCCGCGGCACCCGCCAGCGCGCCGTGCGCTGGATGGTCGCGTCGGCCGCGGCGCTACTCGTCGTGGCCGCCGTCGGCGCCGGCGTCATCCTCTACGGTCGCGACGGCGCGGAGCCCCCGGGCACAACCGTCGCGCTCGCCGCCGTCGAGGGCGCCACCGGCAGCGGTGAGGCCGTCGTCCGGGAGGTCGCCGGCGGCCGCGAGATCCGCCTGCAGGTGTCCGGCCTGCCGGTCAACCAGCCCGGCACGTTCTACGAGTGCTGGCTCGTCGGCCCGGATGACGCCCCCGACTCCCCCAGCCGCGTCTCGATCGGCACGTTCACGGTCGAGGCCGACGGCACCGCCGACGTCGTCTGGGTCACGGCGGCCGACCCGGCGCGCTTCCCGAAGATGGGCGTCACTCTCGAACCCGACGACGGCGATCCGGACGTCAACGGTCCCAAGGTCCTCGCCGGCCTATAGCCGACGCCACGCCCGGACGGGCATCCGATGGGGTGGACCATGTCCGGCCGCACGACTCGCTGCCGGAAGGGGTGGTGTTCGTCTTCGACGGCGGCACGCTTGGCGAGACCAATGTGGTGGGCATGGTTGCCGGAGGCGGAGATTCGTTCGTTCGGGTTCTGCACCTTCTCGCAGGTGCGGGAGCGGGTGAAGCCGCTGTTGGCGGGTCGCATTGCCGCGGCGCTGGAAAGCATTGAACAGGGTGTGACCGCGCCATGTGATCACGGCTGCCGGATCGCCTGATTCCCAACGCCCGGGTGAGTGGCTGTGGGTGCCCCGGCTCTCCTGAAAGGGACCGTCCCGCCATGAAACGTAACCCTCAGTGACGTCACCGGGGCCACTAGCACGGCTCAGCTGGTCATGATCATCATGGGATGGCCCTTCTGGGGGGAGGGTTGGGACCGTCCTCCGCCAGGCCAGCCCTCGCCGCCCTTCGTCACACTCGGTAAGTTCATTCTTACGGTGGGTGTCGCCGGTTGGTTCAGGTTTGTCGCCTGGGGGCTGTCAGCCGCTCTTGGCGTCGCTCGGGCGGGGTGAGGTGTTCATGATCGCTGAAAGTGTGAGCTCACCATGCAGTTGGGGCGGGGAAGTGCATGGTGGGCTCAAACTTTTGGTGATCATGAACGGGTTGTGCCCGTCGCGGACCGGTGACAGCCAGCCAACGGGCACCAAGCCCTCCAGAACAGCCGCCCCGGCAACCCGACAAAGGCACCCGCCCCTCCACCAGAGCCACACCCAACGACGATCATGCACCCGGCTCACCCAGACGCCCACGTGTCGCCGGATACCCGGCGGGACAAAACCCTCAGCCGGCGGCGAGCCGGGCGCGCAGGGCCGCGACCAGCTCGCTTCGGTTGGTGGCGAGCAGCTTCTGCCGCAGCTTGGCCACGTGCTGCTCGACGGTCTTGGGAGAGATGTAGAGCCGGGCGCCGATCTCCTTGTGGGTCAGGCCGTCAAGGAGCAGGCCACCGACGGCGCGTTCGCGGTTGGACAGCCCGCCACCGGCGGCGCCGCGGTCCTCGGTGGCGATCCTGGCACGGAAGGCGCGGCCGGCGCCGAGCAGTTCCCTGGCCGCGGCCTGGTCGGTGAGCCGGCCGGCGGCCGCTCCACACAGCGCGGCGGCCTCCCATGGCTGGCCGGCGCTCGCCAGCGCCTCGGCTGCGCGCAGGACGCCGGCGGCGTCGACGTCGCCGGTCAGCAGCGCCGCCCAGGCACGAGCGGCCTCCGCGCGCAGTTCGAAGCGCTCGTCGAGGCCGGCGAGGGTGGACAGGTGCTCGGCGGCGCAGGTCGCCGCGGCGGGGTCGCCGGTCGCGATGGCCCGCTGCAGTGCCCACCAGGCCTGGGTGGCAAGGCTCCAGCGTGGGGTGCCGGCCCTGGCGATGGCGGCGGTCATGGCGTCGACGACGGTGTCGCGCTCGATGGGCGACACCTGGACGGCGGCGGCGGACAGCTCGCCCCAGGCGTCGAGCAGGAGCAGTTCGACCTCGGCGCCCGCGACGACCGGCGCGACCCGGTGCCAGGTGGCGCGCAGGACGGCCTCGTCGGCGGCCCGCCGGGCCAGGCCGACGGTGATCGCGGCGGCGAGCACGGCGTCACGGCGCAGGATCGGGGTGCCACCGGCGGCGGCCAGGCCGTTACGGGCGTCGGCGAGCCGGCCGGCGCGCAGGTCGAGCCAGGCCGCGAGCAGCCGCCGGCGGGTGCTCGGTAATCGGTCGCGGTAGGCGGCGAGCATGTCGCGCGCGGTGCCGTCCTCGCCGCCGGCGATCATGGCCGTGACGGCGAGGTCGTCCCAGCGCTCGGGGGCCAGCGCGTCGGCGGCGACGGTGGCGACGGCGAGGCCGGCGAGGCGCCGTGCGGCGTGTTCGAAACCACCGGCGGCCGCGTCGAGCACCGCGCCGACGCCGTCGAGCAGCACGGTGAGGCCGCGCGGTGCGGAGGCGGCGCCCGTGCGGCGAGCCTCGGCGGCATCGCGGGTGGCCGACTCGACATCGCCGGCGAGGGTGGCGGCGAGCGCGGCCCGGCCGGCGGCCATGGCACCCGGCACGCCGCCGAGCACGGCGGCGATCCCGCGCCACCGGGCGGCGGCGTCGAGCAGGGCTCCATCGGCGGCGGCGCCGGCCGCGGCGACGCTGGCGGCGAGGCAGTCGGGGTCGACGCCGGCGGCCAGCGCGCGGTCGGCAGCCTCGATCGCGGCGGCGGCGTCACCCTCGCGCCAGGCCCGCTCGGCGCGCTGCCCGTCAGACTCGGCGTCCACGACGCGCGGCCGGGCGTCCGCGATGGCCACCACGTCCCCGGGCGTCATGACTTACCACCGAGCCGGTGGCGGCCCGAACGCGGAGCCAGCCAGGCGTTGGTGGCGGGCAGGAACATCGTCACGACCGCGGCCGTCGCGAGCACCGTCGCGATCGGCAGGCCGAGCAGCAACGGCGAGGGCAGCGCGCCGAACACAGCAGCACAGTGCAGCGCACCGAGCAGCCACAGCGGCCCGAGGACCAGCCTGGCCCCGCGCCGCCGGGTGCCCATGGCCAGCGCGAACGCCACTTGCAGCAGGGCGATGAGCAGACCGGAGCCGATCAGGATCAGCAGCGCGGCGGCGACCACGCGATCCCTGGTCTCCTGCGGCTCGTCCGGGAACTGCCGGGCCGCGTCGGCGAGCAACGCCGTGCTGAGCTGATCGGTGCCGAGCAGCGCCAGCCCGGCTGTAACGGTGACGACCGCGCCGGCGGCCAGCCACAGGCGGACGGACCAGCGTGCGGTCGCCGGGCTGCGCCGGACGACGGCCTCGGTGATCGGCCGATGGAATTCGTAGGTGGTGGGCCTCGGCGGGGGCGGGTTGAGGGTGCTCACGGCGCGCCCGCCTCGCTGCTGGCGGCCGCTTCGCTGGTGGCCTGGGCGGTCGAGGATGACGTGGGCGTGGTGGTCGTGGTGCTGGTCTGGGTCGGTGCGACGGTCGTGGTCTGGGTGGGTGCGACGGTTGTCGTGCTGGTCGTCCTCCGCGGCGGCGGTGGGGGCGGGTTGGCGCGCTGGCTGCTGCGCGGCGTTGCCGACGTCGGCGGCGGCGGGGTCGTGGTCGTGGTCGTGGTCGACACGACGCCCGTTTCCCCGGCCGGCGGCTCGGAGACGGACGTGGTCACGTCGGTTCCCGGGTCGGTCCCGGCGCCGGCCGGGTCAGGACGGCCGGCCAGCGCGACGCCGCCGGCCACCAGCATCGCCGCGACGGCGGTCGCCGCGGCGGTCACGATCAGCCGGTGCCGCCGGTTGCCGTTGGCGGCTACGGGCGACGGCGGAACCCGCGGCAGCGGGGCTGGTGGCGGGGAGGTCGAGGCTGCCGGCTGGGGGGTCCAGGACGGCGCGACGATCATGGTCGCCGGAGCCGCCGGAGCCGGAGCCGGAGCACGCTCGCTCGCCGCCTCGGCGGCGCCCATGGCGACGATCCCCCGGGGGGCGACCGTGACCGGCCGGCCGAGCCGGGCCGACACCTCCTGGGTGACCAGCGGAATCCGCGACGACCCGCCGGCCAGCAGCACCATGGCGAGCTCGTTCGGGGCCAGCCCGGCCGACGCGATCGCGCGCCCGAGCGCCTCGACGGTCTCCGCCACGGCCGGCCGGATCATCTCCTCGAATTCGGCACGGGTCAGCCGCACGCGGGTGTCGATCCCCGGCAGCGAGACCGGGATCTGCACGTCGGTGTCGGCCGAGAGCGTCTCCTTGGCGGCCACGCAGTCGCGGCGCAGCCGCACGACCCGGGCCAGCACCGCGGGATCCGACGGGTCCAGGGCGTCCCAGGCCGCGCCGAGCTGCGACCTGACATGCTCGAAGACGGCCTCGTCGAAGTCGGAATCCAGCTCCAGCTCCTCGGGCCGGCCGAGGATCGTGAACCGGTCCGGCGCGAGCTGGCGTACGACGGCCGCGTCCAGGCTGCCGGCACCGAAGTCGTAGACGGCGACGGCCGCCCCCGGGTCCGGCCGTCCGGCCGCGCCGGCGCCCGGCCGGACGGCCGCGAGCACGGCCGCCTGCGGCTCCGGCACGAACAGCACGTCACCCAGCCCGCGCGCGGTCAGCGCGGACCGCAGGGACACCAGCCGGTGTGGCCCCCAACCGGCCGGATGGGCCAGCGCCACGCGCGAGGGCGCCGCGCGCAACCGCGCCGACACCAGGTCGACGATGCCGGCAACGAACCGGGCGGCCACCTCGTCGGCCGTCATGGCGGTGCCCCCGAGCCACAGCGGTGTGCCGTCGCCGATCCGGCGCTTGAACTGGCGAACGACGCGGCCCGGCTCGGCCGGCGCCAGGCGCTCGGCGCGCTCGCCGATCAGCAGCGAACCGTCGGGGGTGAGCAAGGCCACCGAGGGCACGAACGCGGTGTCC
Source organism: Pseudonocardiaceae bacterium (assembly GCA_035707525.1). Classification (GTDB taxonomy): domain Bacteria; phylum Actinomycetota; class Actinomycetes; order Mycobacteriales; family Pseudonocardiaceae; genus DASSUA01. The sequence continues at coordinate 7,351 of DASSUA010000147.1, read as the reverse complement.
GTCGAGGAGCCCGTCGGCAGCGGCACGATCTCGGCCGGCGCATCCGGCCGGCGCACCGCGGCGGCTGAATAGGTGGTCCCGAGGTCGATCCCCAGCTGATACGTCATGGCCTGCACCCTCCGTCGCACATTCCCCTGGTTCGGCCTTCCGCACTGGTAACGGGACGCCCGGGCAGCGCGGTGTGATACGTCCTGGCCTGCGCAGCCCGTCGCACGTTCCCCTGGTTCGGCCTTCCGGACCGGTACGGGACGGCGGAGCGGCGCGGTTCAACCCCGGACGAAGAAGCCGGGAAATTCCCTGTCTCGCCACCAGGGCGCAGGTCCCAACCCCGGGGTCGACGGCCTCGAAGTACCGGCGGCGACCCGGATGGCGGGGGGCCGGCCGGAACCTAGCGTTTCGTCTCAAGCCGGACATGACCGGCGCAAACAGCCCCAGACGAGCCAGCAAGGAGCAACATCATGAGCAGCCCCATCGACCTCAACGCCTTCCTCGCGGACCTGACCGGCGACCTGGACCTGGACCTCGACGTCGACCAGACCGCCGAGCAGGAGCAGCAGGCCGCCCTGGTCAACCCGCAGAACGCCGAGCAGGACTCCGACCAGGACTCCAACCAGGACTCCGAGCAGGACCAGGACACGACGACCGTCACCGAGACCGAGGGTGGCGACGGCGGCAACGGCGGGATCGCGGCCGGCGGCGACGGCGGCAGCGCTGACGGTGGCGCGGGCCTGGGCATCGGCGGTGCCGGCGGCGACATCGACCAGGACGGCCTGGTCAACGTCAACTTCGGCGACACCGACGGCGGCGACGGCGTGGGCGTCGGCGGTGCCGGTGGGACCGCCGGGGACGGCGGCAACGCCGACGCCAGCGGTGGTGCCGGCGGCGACGCCGAGACCGATGTCGACGTCGACGCCGAGCAGGACGCGGACCTGGACTCCGACCAGGACAGCGACCAGGACAACGTGCTGGTCTCCGAGCAGGACTCCGACCAGGACGCGGACGTCGACCAGCGCCCGGACTTCGACCTGGACGTCGACCAGGAGATCGAGAACCTGGCCGAGGAGTTCGACATCCCCGCCTGATCCAACCCCGCCTGATCCAACGACGGATGAGGCGGCGCGGAGCCGGCCCCACCTTCCGGTACGAGGTGGGGCCGGCGTGTCGGTGTCCAGATCCATAGCGCCCATGACCATGGAGTGATCGAAATGATGTCCGTCTCCACGCTCATCGACTTCCTGATGAACCTCCTGCGGGACGAGGACGCCAGGGCGGCCTTCGAGCAGGACCCGCAGGGCGAGCTCACCCGTAACGGCCTGGACTGTGTCAGCGCCCAGGACGTCCGGGACGCGCGCCTGATCATGGCCGACGACGGTGGCGTGCGGCCTCGCTCCGAGGGCGGATCGAGCTCCAACCACAGCGACCCGGTTCGCGAGATCCACCACACCACCAACAACTACGAGATCAACCAGGGGCACACGGTCGGCGACATCGACCAGACCCTCAACGTGATCAACATCGACGACCGGGACACGGTGGTCGTCGACTCGTTCAACTCGGCGGACACCAACGACATCGACGTCGTGGCGATCCAGGACAACAGCACCGACATCGACATCGAGGACTCGTTCAACGAGAACGGGCCGGAACCGGAGCCGACGGACGAGGTGTCCACCGATCCCGTCGAGGAACCGGCGGCCGGGGACGCGCCCGCGGAGCCCGAGATCGGCATCGACCCGGTCGAGAGCGCGCCAGTCGACGAGGGGTTCGGCCCCGAGCCCGAGGTCAGCATCGACCCCGTCGAGAGCGAGCCGGTCGACGAGCCCGAGCTCGAGACCGCGATCGTCTGACCGGCGGGAGGAAACCGTGGCAACCCCGGCCGTGAAGGTCATCGAGCTCGCCCTGGCGGCGATCGAGCGCTACGTTCGGCCCGACCTGGAGGCACGGCTGCGCCAGGCCAGGGCACGGCTGACCGACGACCGCGTCCGGGTGCTGGTGGTCGGCGAGTTCAAGCAGGGCAAGAGCATGCTGGTCAACGCCCTGGTCGGGGCGCCGGCGTGCCCGGTGTTCGACGACATCACGACGTCGGTGCCGACCGTCGTCCGGCACGCCGAGGCGCCGGAGGTGATCCTCGTCAGGATCCCCGAGGGCAGCCGGGACGCGGCGGCGGCGCGGCGCGAGCCGATCCCGGTCGAGCAGCTCCCCGACTACGCCTGCGAGCAGGGCAACCCCGGCAACCGGGAACGCCTCGACCACATCGAGGTCGGGCTGCCGCGACAACTGCTCGCCGGCGGGCTGGAGCTGGTCGACACGCCCGGCGTCGGCGGGCTCAGCTCGGTGCACGGCGCCGCGACTATGGCCGCGCTGCCGTCGGCGGACGCCGTCCTGCTCGTCTCGGACGCGTCCCAGGAGTACACGGCGCCCGAGCTGGAGTTCCTCCGGCAGGCCATGGCGCTGTGCCCCAACGTGGCGTGCGTGTTGACCAAGACCGACGCCTACCCGCACTGGCGGCGGATCGCCGAGCTGGACCGGGGGCACCTGGCCACGGCCGGCATCGACGCGCCGCTGTTCGCCGTGTCCACCACGCTGCGCTGGCACGCCCTGCGCACCGGCGACGCCGAGCTCAACACCGAGTCCGGCTACCCGCAGCTCGTCCGCTACCTGCGCGGCGACGTCGCGGGCAAGGCCGGCGACCTGGCGCGGCGCTCAACGGCGCACGACGTGCTCGCCGTCACCGACCAGCTCGCCGACGGCCTGCGCGCCGAGCAGTCCGCGCAGCAGAACCCGGAGAAGATCCAGGAGCTGATCCGCGGGCTGACCGAGGCCGAGCGGCGGGCGACCGGCCTGAAGGAACGCTCCGCGCGCTGGCAGCAGACGCTCTCCGACGGCGTCGCCGACCTCAACGCCGACATCGACTACGACCTGCGCGACCGGATGCGGGAGATCCTGCGCGAGGCCGACGAGGCGCTGCAGGCCGGTGGTGACCCGACCAAGACCTGGGACCAGTTCTCGGTTTGGGTCCAGCAGTCCGCCGCCGCGGCCGCGTCCGCCAACTTCGTCTGGGCGACGCAGCGCGCCCGGTGGCTGGCCCAGCGGGTTGCCGAGCACTTCGATGAGGAGCGCCAGCAGCTCGTCCCGGCGTTGCGCGCCGAATCGTCCGACCCGATGCGCTCGGTGCCGGCGCTGACCGTGCGCCAGCCCGACGCGTGGGGCCTCGGCCAGCGGATGCTCACCGGGCTCAAGGGCGGCTACATGGGACTGCTGATGTTCGGGCTGCTCGGCACGGTCGTCGGGCTGTCGCTGATCAACCCGATCTCGATCGGGGCCGGCCTGCTGATGGGCGGCAAGACGATCGGCGACGAGCGGCGGCGGATCATCACCAAGCGGCAGAACGACGCCAAGGCATCGCTGCGCCGCTACATCGACGACGTGACCTTCCACGTCGGCAAGGACTCCCGCGACATGCTGCGCCGGCTGCAGCGCGACCTGCGTGACCACTTCACCGCGCAGGCCGAGCAGATGAAGCGCTCTCTGCAGGAGTCGCTGCAGGCCGCCGAGAAGTCGGTCAAGGCATCCAAGAGCGACCGCGAGAGCCGCCTCGCCGAGATCAGGTCGGAGCTGCAGGGTCTGGAGGCCGTGCAGCGGCAGGCTCGCGCCCTGCAGCCGCAGCCGCCGGCGAAGCGGGAGGCGGCGGCATGACCACCAGTGCGGTCACTGGCACGGCCACTGGCACGGTCACCGGCGCGGTCGCTGCCTCGCCGCTGACCGCCGCGGCGCGGCATGTGCTGAGCCTGGCCATCGACGCCTACCGGCACCAGCCGCGCACCGCCGGCGTCTTGCGCCGCCAGCTCGACCGGCTCGACGAGCCGCTGCGCGTCGCGATCGCCGGGAAGGTCAAGGCGGGCAAGTCCACCCTGCTCAACGCGCTCGTCGGGGAGGCCATCGCGCCGACCGACGCCGGCGAGTGCACCCGCGTAGTGACCTGGTACCGCCACGGGGTCAGCCCGCGGATCGTGATGTACCCGAAGGCCGGCCGGCCGACCCAGCTGCCCGTCGTGCGGCGCGACGGCGCGCTCGAGATCGACCTCGACGGCGTGCCGGCTGGCCGGGTGGACGGCCTGGTCGTCGACTGGCCCGCGCAGAGCCTGCGGGCCATGACACTGATCGACACCCCGGGCATCGCCTCGCTATCGACCGAGACGTCCAGGCGGACCGTCACCTTCCTCGATCCGGACGACGACACCCCCACCGAGGCCGACGCCGTCGTCTACCTCATGCGCCACCTGCACGCCGCCGACGCCGAGTTCCTCGCCTCGTTCCGCGATCGCGGGGTCGGCCGGGCGACCGCGGTCAACACCGTCGCCGTGATCTCGCGCGCCGACGAGATCGGCGGCGGCCGGGTCGACGCCATGCTCTCGGCCAGGGCGATCGCCACCCGCTACCGCGCCGAGCCCGCGCTGCGCGGCCTGTGCCAGAACGTCGTCGCCGTGGCCGGCCTGCTCGCCCACACCGGACGCACCCTGCGGCAGGCCGAGTTCCTCGCGCTGACCGAACTGGCCGGCGCGCCACGCGAGGAACTGGAACGCGCCCTGCTGTCCACCGACCGCTTCCTGCGCAGCACGCTGTCGTCAGGTTCGCTGTCGTCAGGTTCGCTGTCGTCAGGTTCGGAGCAGACCCGGCACCAGCTACTGGACCGGTTCGGAATGTTCGGCATCCGGCTGTCCACCACGCTCATCCGCCAGGGCGCGCGCACCTCGACCGCGCTCGCCGACGAACTCGCCGCCCGCAGCGGCCTGACCGAGCTGCAGCGCGTGCTGCACGTCCAGTTCGCGCAGCGCCGCGACCTGCTCAAGGCCCGCTCGGCCCTGCTGGCTCTCGATCGCGTCCTGCGCCTGGACCCCACCGACCGCGGCGCCCTCGCCGGCCAGGTCGAACGCATCCTCGCCGGGGCCCACGAGTTCGCCGAGCTGCGCCTGCTCGGCGCGTTGCGCTCGGGCGCGGTCCGGCTGCCTCCATTGTTGAGCGAGGAGGCCGAGCGGTTGCTGGGCGGCAGCGGCATCGCTTCGGCGGTGCGCCTCGGCCTACCGGTGGAAAGCGACCCCGCCACCATCCACGCCGCCGCGCACCGGGCCCTGCTGCGCTGGCAGACCCAAGCCGAGAACCCGATGCTCGGCCGCCGGCCGGCCGATGCCTGCCGAATCCTCGTCAGGACCTGCGAGGGAATCCTCGCCGCGAACGCCAACCGGCGGTCGTCCACCGCGGTGTAGCGACGCCTTACCTCATGCGGGCCACGCCCCTCAGAAGAGCTACACAAATTGTCGTACCGGACGTCAATATGGCCACACCCCCACGAGGCGCACCTCCGCTGACTGGTTGAGGAGGATTGCTCTCCCGCTTCGCTGATCCGCCCGTCCCGATCTGTGTCGGCGACGGTGGCCAGGTGCTGCCACCGTGCTGCCACAACCCCGAGCAACAGCTCCGTCAGCCGCTGCCGAGCCGCCGAGTTCCGCTCGTGCCCGAACTCCTCGCCGGTCCGGTCTGCCGCCAACTCGAAATCGGCGCGCTCGATGTACCCGTCGCCGTCGCGGTCATAGGTTCGGAACCGCCAGGCCAGCTTCCGGTCGAAAACGCCGATTTCTCCATCGAGCCCGCCACCTCCGTGGCCGCTTACTGCGTGCCGGCCGAGGTGCGCGGTGGCGCGGGCGGCGGGTTCCTGTCAGGCCGCGGCACCGACGCGGGTGGGGCACTCGGCGGCGGTGCGGGGTACCTCGACGGCTCCGGCACGCCACCGCGGGACGGGGTCATGGGACCGGCACCCGGCCCACCGGCGACCGGTGCGGCCGCCAGGTCCGATGCCCACGCTGGCCGCCGGTCCCCAGGAAGGGCCTCGCCGGCCGGCACGAAGTCGTCCTCGAGGACGTCGGCGGCCTCCCGCCAGTGCACCGTGAGCGCGAACAGAATCACGACATCGAGCGCGATCATCAGGGTTGACCAGACGGGGTAGGCGCTGAGCCCGCCCAGCTGCGAGAGGGCGTGCAGGATCGCGAGGACGATCGCCACCCACCTGGCAGCCCGGTTGCCCGTAAACAACCCCACACCGGTGGCCACCTGGAGCGCGCCGAAGATCAGCAGGAGCAGGCCCCACACGGTCAGATCGATGACGACGAGCTGGTCTTCTGACGCGACCATGACCTCGTTCTCGAACAGCCCGATGAGCCCATAGACGACGTTGAACGCACCGAGCAAGAGCAGCATGCAGCCGGCGAAGTTCAGCCAGCCGGCCCATGCTCGACCTTGGCGTGCCATCAGTTGACTTCCTTTCCGTTGCCGGCAACAGCCGGACCGGTGCGGTGGGCGATTCCCTGTCGCGAACGGCGTGCTCGGCCGGCGACGGCCAGTAATGGGACAGGCAGAGCCAGCCGCAGCAGGGGCCAACAGGAGCCGGCGCCGAGCCCCCGCCGACGGCCCGTGTCCGCTTCGGCAGGAGCGCCGAACGACTGCCGCAAGGTCGGGGTCGCCATGGTGTCCCTTCGCGAGCCTTCCATTTCCTCGCATCATCGGCGCGGCGCATCCACACGACCTCATCCGTTGGAGGTGAGAGTGGGGCGCGTTGCCACCGGGGTGTGGCCGGGAATGGGACGACACCAGGGCCGGGACGGCGGAGCCGGTGACTGCGAGACGTCAACCCAGGCATTCAGGTCAGCCCCGTCGGCGCCGGTAGCCGATGGTGTTCGTACGGTCTCAGCCGGTGCAGGCCTCGCCGCGATGCCGCCGGCCGGGCGGCCGTCGCAGGTCCATACCGGGCCCAAATCCCGACCATGATCGCCAAAAGTGTGCAGCCACCATGCGGCTTCACACTTACACCGCACGGTGACCCCACACTTTCAGCGATCTTGATCGCTTGCTCGCCGCTCACGTGACCGGCCGTGCCCGTCCCACCGAACCACCCCCGTTTTGTTACCTTCGGTAATCAAACCAGTCCATCACGGTGACCACACGGCCGAAAAGGGGCGGCAGCCGAGCGGACCGATGCACCAGGAGCGTCATGATCGCCGTTTCGGTGCCGTGAGCCGCGCTGAGCGCGGTTGGTGGCACCAAAACGGCGATCATGACCCAGCTGAACCGATCACGAAGGGCGAGCGGCTTCATGATCGTCGCCCCCGAGCGGTGCCCGTGGCCCTGCGAGGTATTGACAGTGGGAGGTGGGGCGCAGGGTGAGACCGTGGAGGACGGCCCTCCAGAAAGCACACCCATCACAAAGCTGTGATGCCACCGTGCAGCTTCGCGCTTACACCGCACGGTGACCCTGGCCGGGTCGCCCGGGGGAATCGCACCCCCGGGCTCCCACAGATCC
>DASSUA010000146.1:0-2521 GCA_035707525.1 Pseudonocardiaceae bacterium | reverse complement strand
CAGCTGGAAGTTCGACCCGTCCGGGGCGGTGCGCCGCGGCGGGTCGATCCACACCCCCGACGGCCAGCCGGTGCACGAGCGCATGAGCGACGCGTGCAGCGTGCCCCCGGTATCCACGGCGAACCCGGGCACGCCGCGATTGAGCAGCGCGACCGTGCGGCCCTCATACCCGGGGTCCGGGCCGGCCGGCGCGTCCTGGTCGACCACGATCTCGGCATCGGCCAGGTCCTCGACCAGCTCGCGGATCGCCGCCGCCAGCGCGGCGTCGTCCGCCCCGGCCACGACCAGCACCGGCAGCGCCCTGGGGTCGCGCAGATCCGCCCCCGGCAGCCAGGACTCGGCCAGGGCCTTGAGCGCCGGCACCCACACCCTGGCCCGGCCGGCCTCGCCGAGCTGGCGGCGCAGCTCGTCGGCGTAGGCGGGGTCGGCGGCGTCCAGCACCGCCGCGGTGAACTCGTTGCGGTCGGGCGCGCCGAGCGCGATCCGCACGTCGGGCAGGTTCGAGTCGACGGTCAGGTGGCCGTACCGGGGGCGGCCCGGCCACGAGCAGGTTCCGGTGACGCCGGCGCGCACGAGCGCGACCATCACGTCACGGCACAGCGAGCCGGCGTCGCGCTCGCTCGGCGCCACCACCTCGGCGACCCCCATCGCCCGGGGAACGCCCCCGACCAGGGCCGTGGCCGTGGCGGACAGGCCGAACCAGGTGTACGCCGGGTTGTCCAGGGTCCATGGCGCCGGACCGCTGTCGACGTCGACCAGGCCGAAGCCGCGGCCGATCACGGCGTCGCCGACCTCGCTCACCGGCAGCGCGCCGGCCACCGGGCACGGCCAGCGCAGCCGCAGCAGCCGGTCGACACCGGTGAACTCGTCGGCCGTCGTCACGCAGTCGATCCGCGGCACGCCGCCCCACAGGGTGATCGTCTGGGTGTACCGCAGCGGCCCCACCGAGCCCCGGACGACCAGCCGCTGGCCGATCGGGCACGTCATGGCGGTCACCTCGGCGGGCCCGCCCGCCGAGGTGACCGCCGGCGGGCCCTTCGGCAGCAGGTGCCACGGTCCCTCGCCGTACTGCGGGTGCTGCGGGTACTCGTCGTACACGGCCAGCTCGTTGCCGACCCGCTCCGGCGCGATCAGCTCGCGCCCGGTGGCCAGCTCGACCAGCGATCGCACGCCGCCCCCGCGCTCGGCGTCCACTTCGATCCGGTAGTGCTCGTTGGCGATCGCCTGGCCGCCGAGCGGGTGCCAGCCACCGGCCGCGGTCCCTGGCGCCAGCCGGAACGTGCGCCACCCCAGCGAGCCGACGTTCTCGGCGCGGAACGTGACCGACGACCCGCCGTGCTCGACGAGCGCCGGGACCTCCTCGCCGCCCGCGCCGAACACGCCGGTGCCGGCCTCGACCGGCTCGGCCAGCCGGACCGTGACCAGGTCGCTGCGTTCGCGGGCAAGCGGGTTCCAGACCGTAACTGGCCGGCCCGGCCCGGTGTCCGTGCTGGTCGCGGCGGTGAGCAGGCGCAGCGCCGCGTCCCTGGCGCCGGTGCCCAGCTGCCAGGCGTCCCGCCAGCTGGTCAGCAGGTCGAGGTAGACCTGGTCGGACTCGGATCCGGTGATCGCGTCGTGGTGGGCGCCGTAGGCCAGCTGCACCCAAGCCTTGGCCAGCGCCGCCTCCGGGTAGCTCGCCCCGCCGAGCAGGCACGCGAACACCGCGAACCGCTCGGCGTCGAGCACCGCGTGTTCGGCGGCCCGGTTGGCCTGCTTGGTGTCGATGTAGGAGACGTCCTTGCCGGTGTAGACCGGGTTCATGTCCCTGGTCTGCGGCGAGGGCAGCAGGTCCCGCTCGGCGAGCTCGGCGCGCACGGCGTCGAAGTAGTCGCGCGGCAGCGAGCAGACGAACCGCGGCCAGGTGTACCTGCTGTTCCAGTCGTGGTGGATGGCCGTGACCCACTTGTTGGGCGGCGTGTGGTCGGTGCCGACGGGGTAGAGCACGTTGCGGGTGATGCCGCCCTTGCGCAGCTGGGCGAAGGTCACGTACGCGGCCTGCTCGGCGCGTTCCAGCGTCGGGGCGGCATCGGTGTCCCAGCCCGAGGAGTAGTGGTCGGGCATGTAGCTGGTGAGCAGGGCGCGCCCGGACGGGGCGATCCAGTCGAACTCGCTGCGGAACTGCATGACGCCGGGGTCGCCCACCCGGCCGCGCATCGGTCCCCACTGGTGGAAGGGCCCGCGCGCCCACGAGCTGGACGTCAGCCCCGCGCCGGCGGCCATGCCCGGGAACTGGGGGTCGTGGCCGAACACGTCGAGCTGCCAGGCCGTGCGCGGGTCGCCGCCGAGGATGTCGCGCTGGAACGCCGTGCCGTGCACGAAGTTGCGGATCGTGGTCTCCGGCCCGGTCAGGTTCGTGTTCGGCTCGTTGTAGGCGCCGCCCATGATCTCCAGGCGGCCGCCGCGCATGAGCTCGCGCAGGTCCGCCCGGTCCTCCGGGTGCACGTCCCAGTACGGCTTGAGGTAGTCGACCTCGGCGAGCACG
>DASSUA010000145.1:0-2511 GCA_035707525.1 Pseudonocardiaceae bacterium | reverse complement strand
TCCGCGGCGATCCCGGTGACCCGCCTGCCGAGCCCCAGCGCGGCCCGCCCGGCCAGGCCGAGCGGCAACGCGGCGAGCTTGGCGGAGCGGGTCACGGCGCGTCGCGGGATGTCGGTCACTTCTCGATTCTCACCCATCAACGCGTGCCGGCCGGGCGGTCGACCGGCGACGGCCGACACAGTCACACTCGGGGTGCGCGGACCAGCTGCGCCGCCGGTCGACCCCGGCCGCGGAGATCTCCACGGTCACGCCCAGCGTCTGTGGTGACTCTCCGTCGAGGTAGCGCAGCACCTCCGCCGCCGCGTACCCGGCGGCCACGAAGGCGGTCGTCGCGGGGCACGCCTCGCTGACGCCGTCGCCCGGCCGGGCCGGGGACGCCGGCCCGGCTGAGGCGAGCGCGGCGGTGGGCGGCGTGGCCAGCTGGGCGGCGAGCGACGGCCAGGCCGGGTCCCGGTCCCGGCGGTGCAGCTCGACGCAGTTGAGGCAGGGCCCGCCGCGCGGTGGCACCAAGGGCCCGACAACGGCGGTCCCGTCCCGCATGGTCACGGCGAGGTGGGCCAGCCGGTGCTGCCGGTACGCCACTGCGTGCAGCCGCGCCGGCGCTGTCGTGCCGACCTGGACCACGAAGCTGGTGTCCACCCGGCGCAGCGGCCCGACCCGGGTGCCGGGGGCCACCCGGCCGATCGCCTCGACGGTCGCCTGCTCCCGGGAGCGGCGTACCTGGTCCGCGGCCAGCCCCCCGGTGGCCGGCTCGCCCGGCTCCAGCCGGCCGTCGAGCCGGGGATCGAGGTGCCCGATGCCGGCCGCGGCGAGCGCCACCGCGATGGGCAGGGCCAGCCGGCCGCGGCCGGTGATCTTGACACCGGCGCTCGCCCGGCGGCGCAGGATCGCGGCTGGGGTGCCCGGGGCGTCCGGGCCGCGCAGCGCCAGCGCGGCCGCCTCCCCGCCGAGCCGACCCCGCATGCGCTCGGGCATGCTGCTCGGCAGCAGTGCGTGGGCCGCGACCACAAGCCCCCGGCCGCGCAGCGTCTCCAGCAGCGCCCGGGCGTCGGCCTCGTCCACACCGCACCGGGCCGCCTCGGCGAAGATCGCCGGCTCGGTCCACGCCCCGTCCAGCAGCGGCAGCAGCCGGGCGGTGGCCGGGTTGCCGAGCTCCAGCACCACCGCCCGTTGCGGGTCGAGGCCGAGCTGGAGGGTGCGGGGGCCGCGCCAGAGCGCGGCGATGCCGGGAAGCAGCACGGGACGGCTCATAAGTCCACACGCTCGCATCATCCGGCGGTGGCCTCATCGGTTATCCACAGCTACCCGTCGACGTTCACCGGGTTGTCCACAGCGACACGCCGGGCTGTCCACAGGATGTGGGCCGCAACTATCGCAAGTCGGACGCGCACGCTTAGAGGGGGCGCAGCCAGGGCGCCCCTAATATTCGTTTAGGCGAAATGGTCTTTTGGGCGATATGGGGATGATGCGCAGACGGTCAGGCCTTGCCGAGGATCCGGTTCACCGTAGTGCCACAGACCGGGCACTTCCCCTTGGCCATCCGCATTCCGGTCTTCGACACCTCGACGGTGCCCTCGAAGTCCCGCTTCTCCTTGCACTTGACGCAGTAGCCGTTGTAGGTCGTGGTCTTGCTTGCCACGTCGCTCTCCTCGCTAGATGCTCTCGTCGTTTGTGCCGCATCAGGGCTACCCACGAACCCGTGGCATGACACGTCGGGCGAGGTTGGCTCAGGAATCTTCCGGACTTCTTCGTACCAATCGGGCGTTTATTTCCGGAGGTCGGACGGTTGGCTCTTGCGCGCCCCTGGCGCCTGGCGGCTAGCGTGCCCACCGTGGGCGGGAACCCTGCAGACGCGGTGGCTCGGCTTACCCGATGAGTGCCGCGCGCAAACCCGTGGTCGAGGTCCGGCGCAGCCAGCGTCGGCGCCGGACGGTCTCCGCCTACCGCGACGGGGAGCGCGTGGTCGTGCTCATCCCCGCCCGCTTCTCGCGGGCCGAGGAGAGCGAGTGGGTAGATCGGATGCTGGCCCGGCTCGCCGCGAGGGAGCAGCGCAGCCGGCGCACCGACACGGAACTGCTCACCCGGGCCCGCCGGCTCACCGCGCGCTACCTCGCCGACCACGCGGCCCAGGCAACACCGGCGAGCGTGCGCTGGGTCACCAACCAGCACGGTCGATGGGGCTCCTGCACTCCGGTGGACCGGACGATCCGGCTGTCGAACCGGATGCAGGACATGCCGGAGTGGGTCATCGACTACGTGCTGCTCCACGAGCTGACGCACCTCATCGTGCCCAGCCACAATGCGGACTTCTGGGCCCTTGTCGCTCGGTACCCCCGCGCGGAGCGAGCCCGGGGCTATCTGGAGGGCGTGTGCGCCGCCGGCGGGCTGGCGTTTACGGAAGACTGAGGCGATGACCCGCCGAGTGGCGATCGCCCTGCTCACCCCCGGCAGCTGGGCACCTGGCGGCATCGACCCCGGTTCGTGGCGCGCCGCCCTCGCCGAGGACCTGGT
>DASSUA010000144.1:0-2278 GCA_035707525.1 Pseudonocardiaceae bacterium | reverse complement strand
CAGCCCCACGCCGATCAGCACGATCGCCAGCGCGCCGGCGATCGTCCCGATGACGAAGCCGGCCCAGCGGCCTAGCCGGCCGCCCCTCCTAGGGAACCGCTCGGTGCCTCGTTCTTCGAGCCGAAGGGCACCTTCTCGGGTCGCTTCCCTGGTCGCTTCCCGGGTTGCGCTGTCGCTCTCGTCGCCGGGTTGCCGCCGGCCGATGTCAGGCATGTCAACCGCCTCTTCGCTACCTGCCGTAGTCCTGCCTTCATTGTGCGGAGTACCCCAACAGTGCTCTCCGTACCCGGGCTCTCGGTACCCCCAGCAAGGCCGCCGCACGCCGGCTCGCGCCTTCCGTAGGCTTGGCCGGGTGTTGCGCAGGTGGCTGGTGCGGGTCGTGGTGGGCACGGCCCTGATCGCCGCGCTTGTCGTGGGCGGCACCGGCTTCCGGGTCTGGCAGGTGGCCCGGACCGACGACCGCAACCGTGCCGACATCGTCGTCGTGCTCGGCGCGGCGCAGTACGACGGTCGTCCGTCGTCGATTCTGCAGGCCCGGCTCGAGCACGCCAAGCGGCTGTACGAGCAGGACGTTGCCCCCGTCGTGGTGACCGTCGGTGGCCGCCGGATCGGCGACACGTTCACCGAGGCCGAGGCCGGCCGCATGTATCTGATGGAGCAGGGCCTGCCGCGGGACGCCCTGCAGCCCGTCGAGACCGGGGGCGACACGCTGACGAGCCTGCGCGCGGTCGCCGAACTGGCCCGCGAGCGCGGCTGGGAGTCGGCGGTGATCGTCTCCGACCCGTGGCACTCGCTGCGGGCCCGGCGGATGGCGCGCGACGAGGGCCTCGCCGCGTGGGCGTCGCCGACCAGGCAGGGCCCGGCCGTGCGGACCAGGCAGACCCAGGTGCGCTACATCCTGCGGGAGACCGCCGCGATGCTGTACTACCGGCTGACCAGGTCGCCGGCGGAGACTCCGAGCACCGATCTGGGATGAGCACCGGTTACGGCTGGCACGACACCGCCCGCCTGCTGGCGGAACCGCCGAAGCGGGCGCAGCTGGACGCCTCGCGCCCCGAGCGCCGGACCCCGTTCGCCAGGGACCGGGACCGGGTGCTGCACTCGGCGGCGCTGCGGCGGCTCGCGGGCAAGACCCAGGTCGTCGGGCCGGGGGAGGGCGCGGAGCGGCGCGGCGTGCCGCGCACCCGGCTCACCCACTCGCTCGAGACCGCGCAGATCGGCCGCGGGATAGCCGGCGAGCTCGGCTGCGATCCGGACCTCGTCGACGCGGCCGGGCTGGCGCACGACATCGGCCACCCGCCGTTCGGTCACAACGGCGAGCGGGCGCTCGACCGCCTGGCCGGCCCGTGCGGCGGGTTCGAGGGCAACGCCCAGACGTTGCGCATCCTGACCCGCCTGGAGCCCAAGGTGCTGCGCGACGCGCGCCCGCACGGGCTCAACCTGACCAGGGCGGGCCTGGACGCAGCGACCAAGTACCCGTGGCCGCGGGACGGCTCGGCACCGAAGTTCGGCGTGTACGCCGACGACCTGCCGGTGTTCGAGTGGATGCGCGAGGGCGCGCCGCCGCGGCGGCGGTGCCTGGAGGCGCAGATCATGGACTGGGCTGACGACGTCGCCTATTCGGTGCACGACGTCGAGGACGGCATCCTCGCCGGCCGCATCCGGCTCGCCGCGCTGGCCGATCCGGCCGAGCGGTCCGCGCTGGCCACGCTCACGGTGCAGCGGTTCAGCAGGTCCCCGGTCGAGGCGGTCGAACAGGCCGCGCTCGGGCTGCTCGAGCTGCCGGTCGTCGCCGCGCTGGCCACCGGCCGCTGTTTCGACGGCACGCTGGCCGCCCAGGTCGCCCTCAAGGCCATGACGAGCGAGCTGGTCGGCCGGTTCGCCTCCGCCGCCGTCGACCACACCCGGCAGCACGCGGACCAGGCGGCGCTGCGCCGCTACACCGCCGACCTCGCGGTGCCACCCGCCGTGGCCGCCGAGGTCGCCCTGCTCAAGGCGGTCGCGCTGCGCTACGTCATGCGCGACCCGCACCGGCTGAGCATGCAGATCCGGCAGCGGGAGCTGCTGACCGAGCTCGTCGACGCGCTGTGCCGGCGCGCGCCCGACGCGCTCGACCCGGTGTTCGGCCCGCAGTGGCAGGCCGCGGCCGACGACGCGGCCCGGCTGCGGGTGGTGATCGACCAGGTGGCCAGCCTCACCGATCCGGCGGCGGTGGCGTGGCACCACCGCCTGTGCGGGGCGCCGGCCGCGGCCCGTTGACGCTCCGGCGGAGCGCGGC
>DASSUA010000143.1:0-2255 GCA_035707525.1 Pseudonocardiaceae bacterium | reverse complement strand
GCGAAGGCGGCCGCCTGGCAGTGCACCGGCGCGTTCTGGATGAACCGCCAGGTGGTGTTGACGAACTGGGCCGACGGGGCCGGCACCCGGGCGGCGGCGAGCGCCTGCGGCACGCCGGTGCCCGCGCGCAGCTTGCCGATGAACGAGTCGATCGCGCCGCGGTCCGCGCCCGCCTGCGCCATGCCGTCGAGGTAGAGCTCGAAGTGGCTGATGAACCCGCCGTGCAGCTCGTCGCTCTCCTCGACCAGGACGATGTCGTTGATCAGCCGGCGGCTGGCCGGCGGTCCGGTCGGCACCCAGGGCAGCTCGACGCAGGTGAGGCTGCGCTGCAACGACGTGAGCAGCGACATGAAGTCCCACACCGCGAACACGTGGTGCTCCATGAACGTGGTGATGGCCTCGTGGGTGTCCAGCGCCGGGTAGAGCGGGTGCGCGACGACCCGGTCACGAGCCGGCGCGATGTACGCGGTGAGCGTCTCGATGCCTGGATGGGTCTGGCTCCACTGGTACCGGGACATGCGCTTCTCCTTGCGCTAGTTGATGCCGGTGAGCAGGGTCGAGAACCTGGTCCGCAGCTCGCGCTTGAGCACCTTGCCGGTGGGGCCGAGCGGGTAGTCCTGCGGCGTGCGGGCGATGCTGACGCAGGCGAGCGGCGCGAGGCCCACCGCCGCGAGCTCCTTGTTGGCCCTCTCCAGCACCGCCTCAGCGGTCCAGTCCGCCGCCTCGGACTGCAGCTGGACGACGGCGATGGGCCGCTGGCCGGTGCCGGCGGGACCGGGCACGCCGACGACGGCGCAGTCACGGACCACGTCCGCGCAGTCGGCCAGCAGGATCTCCTCGACGGGCAGGCTGTAGACGGGCCCGTCGGCGGTGTCGATGACGTCGACGGTGCGGTCCAGGTGGTAGAAGTTGCCGTCGCTGTCGCGGCGCGCCACGTCGCCGGTGAGCCAGTAGCCGTTGAGCTCGAAGCTGCTGGTCAGTGCCTGGTTCTTCCAGTATCCCGGGGTGCGGGACGGGGTGATCACGGCGAGCAGCCCGACCGTGCCGTCCGGCACTTCCTGGCCGTTCTCGTCGAGCACCGCGGCTTTGATCACGGCCGGTTGCGCCTGGCCGACGCAGCGGTCGTTGCGCGGGGACTCGGGCGTGGTGAGGCCGCCGAACAGCGCCATCCCCATCTCGGATGAGCCGAGGCCGTCGATGAACTGCGAGCCCGGCAGCGAGGCGTCAGCCTCCCCGTCCTCCGGCAGCAACCAGGACTTGATCAGGCCGGCGGGCCGCTCGCCGAGCTGCACCAGCCGGCGGATGTGCCCGTAGTGGGCGGAATCGCCGGTGTTGAACCACGAGTGCACCCTGGCGGCGCCCCGGTGCGGCGGCTCGCCGGTGGCCAGCTCCACGAAGGTCCGTGGGAAGGAGGCGAGCATGGTGGGCTGGAACGCCTCCATCACCGGCTCGACGGCGGCGCGCCGCCAGTCGGCCATGACCACGGTGGGCAGCCCGAGCAGGACGGCGGTGAGGAAGTAGCTCAGGCCACCGGCGTGGGTGTGCGGCATCAGCGACATGAGCTTGTCGTACGGCTCGGCCGGGAAGCGGACCATCCGTGGCTGCTTGCCGTCCCAGAAGCTGCGGTGGCTGAGGGTGGTCGACTTCGGGGTGCCGGTGGTTCCGGAGGAGTGGATGAGCGCGCACACGTCGTCGGGAGCATGGCGGTGGCGCGGCGGCGGCTCGGCGGACGCGGAGTCGAAGGCCTGCACCTCGGCGGCGAGGGCGAGGAACCGCGGCCGGCGCTGCGGGTCCGACCGGTAGGCCGAGGCCAGCCTGGTGGTGTCGTCGGCGATGACGCCGACCACGCCGACGTGGTCGAGGTAGCGCACCATGACGTCGGCCCGCATCGCGTCGTTGATCATGGCCGGAATGGCGCCGATGGAGGTCAGCGCGAGGTAGTGCAGCAGCGGCTCCAACCCCTCCGCGACGACGATCCCGACCGGCTCCCCGGCGCGCACCCCGTTGGCCCAGTACCACTTCGCGTACCGGTCCCGCAGCTCCACCAGGTCGAGCAGGCTGCGCCCGCGCATGACCACCTCGCCGCGGTGGTCGGTGTGATGGGTGTAGATGAACGGCACGGACCGGTTCGGGTTGTGCTCGGCGGCGTAGTCGAGGAAGTTGCCGGCGCCCAGCCCCGGCTCGGTCATGAACCGCTGGCGGACGGCGAGCGGGGCAATGGACGTGTGGTCGCTCATCGCGATCTCCCGGGGGAT
>DASSUA010000142.1:0-13432 GCA_035707525.1 Pseudonocardiaceae bacterium | reverse complement strand
TCGCTGACCATCCGGAACCGGCCCTCGGTGCGCGGGATGTCGCCGATCGGCCGGTGCTCCGAGCTCGCGGTCACGTTCGTTCTCGCAGCTGCCACGGGATCGAGGGTAAGCCCAGCCACCGACAGCCGGCGGTTCTCCTAGGGTGGACGGAGTGATCCACCCGCCCAAGGTCGAGATTTTCGACATTCCAGCCGGCACGAACACCGATCCCAAGGGCCTCGCCCGCCCCGTCGACGAGTACCGGGTCGAGCCGTTCGGCCTGTACCTGGCGCGCCCGGTGCCGGGGCATCCGAGGATCGCCTACCTGGAGTCGTGGCTGCTGCCGTCGCTCGGGCTGCGCGCCACCGACTTCTGGATGCACCCGGGGCACGAGCTCGACCAGGACTTCTACCTCGACATCGTCGACGTCACGGTGGACGGCGCCGGGCCGGGCGGCGTGTGGCGCACGGTCGACCACTACCTGGACGTCGTGGTCCGCCGGGGCCACGGGCTCGAGGTGCTCGACGTCGACGAGCTGGCCACGGCCCTGCTGGCCGGGCTGATCGACGGCGCGACCGCCGAGCGCGCGCTGGCGACCGCGTTCCGCACGGTCGACGGCCTCGCCGGGCACGGCTACGACCTGGCCGAATGGCTGTCCGGTCACGGTATCCGCCTGCACTGGCGGCGCCACTGACCGTTCTGGCGGTTACCGCGCCGGCGGCGCCCAGCCGGTGGCGGCCGCCCACCGCTCGGCACGCTGCATCGCGGTGTCGAACCACGGGGCCTTGGCCCTCAGGTACCCCTCGATCCGCTCCGCGCCGGCGTGTGCCCGCGCCGACTCACGCTTGACGGTCAGGTACTCGGCGACGGCGGCGGGGTCGGCGCGCAGCCAGTCCCGCAACAGCAGCACCGACCGCCAGCCGGGCGAGCCGGCCGCGCGAACGTGCACGTTGGCCGGCCGGCCGGGGTCGGCCGAGCTGTGCACGCGCTTGGCCCACGCCGTGGGGTCGGAGCCGGGGGGCTTCGGGTCGTCGTGGGTCAGGTCCGGCAGCCACGGGAAGCCGGCGCCGGCCAGCGCTTCCCGGATCGCGTCGGCGTCGTCCAGGGTGCGCACCGATACCTGCAGGTCGATCACGTCCTTGGCCGGCAGACCCGGCACCGACGTGGACCCGATGTGGTCGACGGCCAGCGCGCGCTCCCCGGCCGCCTGCGCCAACCGGGCCGCCAGCCTGGCCGCCTGCCGCGGCCACGTCGGGTCGTAGTCGACGAGCTGCGGTCGCGACCGCAGGCCCCGGCCGAGCCGCACATTGGCCTCGAACGGCACCAGCCGCTCCGCCCACAGCGCGTCGACGGCCGCCTGCACCTCCTCCGGCCAGCCACCGTTGTCCAACCACACGTCGGCCGCCGCCCGGCGCTGCTCGTCGGTCGCCTGGGCGGCGATCCGGGCGCGCGCGTCGCCCTCGGTCAGCCCGCGCTCGACCAGCCGCTCGACCCTGACCTCGACCGGCGCGTTCACCACGATCACCAGGTGGAAGCCGGCGCCGAGGCCGTTTTCGACCAGCAGCGGGATGTCGTGGACCAGCACCGCCTCCGGCGGCGCGGCGGCGGCCAGCTCGGCCGCTCTGTCCCGCACGAGCGGGTGCACGATCGCGTTCAGCCGCGCCCGCGCCGCGTCATCGCCGAACACCAGGCCGGCCAGTGCCGCCCGGTCGAGCGAGCCGTCCGGTTGCACGACGCCCTCGCCGAACGTCTCGACGATCTGGCCGAGACCCTTGGTGCCGGGCTCGACGACCTCCCTGGCCAGCACGTCGGAGTCGATCACGATCGCGCCGTGCTCGGCGAGCCGCCTGGCCACCGTCGACTTGCCGGCGCCG
Source organism: Pseudonocardiaceae bacterium (assembly GCA_035707525.1). GTDB lineage: Bacteria > Actinomycetota > Actinomycetes > Mycobacteriales > Pseudonocardiaceae > DASSUA01. Next base: position 11,579 of record DASSUA010000142.1, on the reverse strand, counting down.
ATGCCTCCGGTCAACCCCACGTGCAACACGAGCCGCAGTCTGCCAGGGCTCATTCATGGTCAACTTCTCGGCGCGTCGCTCCTGGACCAGCGTGCACCATCAGTAACGTCCGCACCATCCGTCACAACGATCACGGAGGCTGCCATGGTCGGGAGGTCCAACCGCGGGAGGCCATACCGCGGCCGCCACCGGCTCGGCACGCCTGGGCTCGTGCACTGCGCGCGGCATGGCGAGGTCGCGGTCGCGCTGGTCACCCGGCGCCGGACGTGGGTGGTCACGCTGCTCGTGCCGGCCAGGCACAGCTTCGCCGGTCTTCGCCGAAGGGCCGCCGAACGGTGGGTGCCGGCCACGATCTAGTCACCGGTGCCTCGCGCCACGCGACTCGCGTACCGAAACGTGTAACTCGCGTACCGAAACGTGTAACTCGCGTACCGAAACGGACGACACGCCGGGGTTAGGGGAGGGCGGCCAGGGCGCGGCCGCCTAGGTCGGCTAGGACGTCGTTGACCCGGTCGTCGGCTATGCCGGGGGCCATGGTGATGGCGAGGGTGATGGGGCCGTTCGCGGCGACCAGCAGGCGGCGGTCGGGGGTGACCAGGACGGTGCCCTTGACCGGACCCGTCTGCACCTCGCTGGGGGCGGCCCCGCGGGCACGCTCGAGCTCGATGGTCTCGGTGAGGCGCTCGGTGGCGCTGGCGACGTCGGTGTACCTGGAGACGCTGACCTCGAGCGGGATGGGGGCGCCCGGCAGCAGTGGGCCCTCGGGCAGGCCGTAGCGGCAGGTGAACCGCTCCAGGCGCTTGATCTTGGGCTCGGGAATCCCGGTGATCGCCTGCACGCGCCCGACGAGCGGCCGGCCGAGCACGAGGTCGATCTGCGCCGTCGGCAGCAGGGAACCGCAGTCGGCCGGCAGCGCGCGAGCCGGCGGCGCGGTGGTGGTCGGCGTCGCGGACGTGGACGTCGAGGCGAAGGAGGGAATGGCCGGGCCCGGCCGGGGCGAATCGGCACCTGAACCGGTACAGCCGGCCATCGTCAGGGCCAAGCCGAGTAGACCGAGCACCCGGCGCGCCAGCCGCGCACGCAGCACGTGCGCCAACCTAGCGCGCCGGGGAGCCGATCAGTAGGTCACGCGCCGCCGGACAGCTTCTCCCGAAGGGCGGCGAGCTGCTCGTCGCTGGCGAGCGTGCCGTTGGACTCGGACTGGCCGCCCGAGGAGTAGTTGGACTCGGTCGTGCCGCCGGCAGCCTCGGCCTCCGCCTCCGCGGCCCGGACGATCTGCTTGCGGTGCTGCTCGAAGCGCTTCTGCGCCTCCGCGTACGACCGCTCCCACTCCTCGCGCTGCTTGTCGTAGCCCTCGAGCCACTCGCCCGTCTCGGAGTCGAAGCCCTCCGGGTAGATGTAGTTGCCCTTGTCGTCGTACTCGGCGGTCATGCCGTACTGGGTCGGGTCGAAGTCCATGTCGGCGGTCATGCCCTCGTTGGCCTGCTTGAGCGACAGCGAGATGCGGCGGCGGTCCAGGTCGATGTCGATGACCTTGACCATGACGTCGTCGCCGACCTGCACGACCTGCTCCGGGATCTCCACGTGGCGCTCGGCCAGCTCGGAGATGTGCACCAGGCCCTCGATGCCCTCCTCGACCCGGACGAACGCCCCGAACGGCACCAGCTTGGTGACCTTGCCCGGCACGATCTGGCCGATCGCGTGGGTCCGGGCGAACTGCCGCCACGGGTCCTCCTGCGTCGCCTTGAGCGACAGCGACACGCGCTCGCGCTCCAGGTCGACGTCGAGCACCTCGACGGTGACCTCCTGGCCGACCTCGACGACCTCGCCCGGGTGGTCGATGTGCTTCCAGGACAGCTCCGACACGTGCACGAGGCCGTCGACCCCACCGAGGTCGACGAACGCGCCGAAGTTGACGATCGAGGAGACCACGCCCTTGCGGACCTGGCCCTTGGCCAGCTGGTTGAGGAACTCCGAGCGCACCTCGGACTGCGTCTGCTCCAGCCACGCGCGGCGCGAGAGCACGACGTTGTTACGGTTCTTGTCCAGCTCGATGATCTTCGCCTCGAGCTCGCGGCCGACGTACGGCTGCAGATCCCGCACCCGGCGCATCTCGACCAGCGACGCCGGCAGGAACCCGCGCAACCCGATGTCCAGGATCAGCCCGCCCTTGACCACCTCGATCACCTGGCCGCGGACCGGCTCGTCCTTCTCCTTCAGCGCCTCGATCGTGCCCCACGCGCGCTCGTACTGCGCACGCTTCTTGGACATGATCAGGCGGCCCTCCTTGTCCTCCTTCTGCAGGACGAGGGCCTCGATCTCATCGCCGACCTTGACCACATCGGCCGGATCGACGTCGTGTTTGATCGACAGCTCGCGGGAGGGGATCACGCCCTCTGTCTTGTAGCCGATGTCGAGCAGGACCTCGTCCCGATCGACCTTGACCACAACACCCGGGACGATATCGCCATCGTTGAAGTACTTGATCGTCTTTTCGACGGCGGAGAGGAAGTCCTCATCCGTCCCTACATCGTTAACGGCGACCTGCGCCTTGCTGGTGGAGGCGGTGCCGGGCTGGTTCGACGGGGCGGTGGCGGTGTCGGTGGACATGTAGTGGGTTGCTCCGGTACGGGAAGTTGATGGGTGATGGGTGACTTGATGCGGTTGTCGCGCGGCGGTACCGTCCTCGCTCGCGGACACCGGGGCCGGTCACATTCGGTGACTGTGACGCCAATGTTCGACCAGCGCGGCCGGCTGCCTACTGAGAAGGATGCGGCGGGCAGCACAAAACCACTGCGCGGCGGTATCGTACGCGGCCCTCTGATCGGGCGGCAAACCTGACGGGGAGATCATCGGCGTGTCGGGACCGAACGGGGGCCAGAACGGCCAGCCGAAGGGACGAACCAGCAGTGCAGAGGCACTACTGGGCACCGTTGGCGTGCGCAAACGATTTGTGGGGGCCGGCGAGTCGGTGGCCGCGAACCGGGCCTGGTGGGATGCCGACGCCGACGACTACCACGCCCAGCACGGCTCGTTCCTTGGTGACGCTGAGTACATATGGAGCCCGGAAGGGCTGCACGAGGCGGACGCCGGCCTGCTCGGTGCGGTGGCCGGCCGGGCCGTACTGGAGATCGGCTGCGGGTCGGCGCCGTGCGCGCGGTGGCTGCGCTCTCAGGGGGCGCGCGTCGTCGGGCTCGACCTTTCCGCGGGCATGCTGCGGCACGCCCTGACCGGCGCCGCGCGCACCGGGATCAGGGTGCCGCTCGTGCAGGCCGACGCCGGGGCGCTCCCCTTCGCCGACGCCTCGTTCGACGTGGCCTGCTCGGCCTTCGGCGCGGTGCCGTTCGTCTCCGACTCCGCCGCCGTGATGCGGGAGGTGGCGCGCGTGCTGCGCCCCGGCGGGCGGTGGGTCTTCGCGGTGAGCCACCCGATGCGCTGGATGTTCTCCGACGACCCCGGGCCGGACGGCCTGCAGGTCATGCAGTCCTACTTCGACCGCACGCCGTACGTCGAGGTCGACCGGGTCGGCCGGGCGACCTACGTGGAGCATCACCGCACGATCGGCGACCGGATCCGCGAGATCGTCGCGGCCGGCCTTGTCCTCGACGACGTCGTGGAGCCGGAGTGGCCCGACGGCCACGACCGGGAGTGGGGCCAGTGGAGCCCCATGCGCGGCCGGCTGTTCCCGGGCACGGCGATTTTCCGCACGCACAAATCCGCCGCGTGACAAGGACCCCCAGGTCGCTATAAAGTCAGATAGTCATCCGCCTCACCCCGGGGAGGACGGTAGCGATGATGCCCACCGGCCTCGTCAGGCCGAGCCCACCGGCCCCGCCCGCGCCGAACCGGCACCCAGGACGGGTGGGGCCGGCCGGCGGCCCGAGGGCCGGCGGCCGGCAGGTCCGCCATTCCAGGACCCTCAAGGACACCGTGTGCTGGCAGTGCCCGGCGAGCCTGGACTGCGAAATCGCCAGGATGTGCCTGGCCCATCCGACCAGCGCGATCCGGCTCGCCGCGGTGATCAGGGCCATCAAGGCCATGCGGGAGGGCCTGGACGAGCGGCTGTCGCTGACGAAGCTGGCCAACGCGGCGATGCTGAGTCCCTTCCATTTCCACCGGGTGTTCCGGCACGTCACGGCCACGACGCCGGCGCGGTACCTGGCCGCGCTGCGGATGGCCGAAGCGAAGCGGCTGCTGGTGTGCTCGCAGCTGAGCGTCACCGAGATCTGCGGAGCCGTCGGCTACGCGAGCCTCGGCACGTTCACCAACCAGTTCACCCGCCTGGTCGGCACGTCACCGCGCAGCTTCCGGTCCCTGATGTCCGAGTACGGCGAGCTGCCGGTCGGCGAGCTGCTCGCCTCGGTCGCCGCATTGATCAATCCCGCCACCGACCAGGTTGAGCTGGCGCCCCCCGGGCTTGCCGGGACCGTCAACGGCGGGCCGAGCGACGAGAGTGGCGTGGCCATGCTGGGCCTGTTCGCCTCGGGGGTGGCGCAACAGCGGCCGGTCGCCTGCGCCATCGTCTCCAGTCCGGGTCTCACTGCCTTCGGACCGGTCCCGGACGGGATCTACCAGCTGCTGGCCATCTCGTTCACGCCGGCGGCCACGGTCGCGCAGGCGCTGGCCGATCACCGTGCGCCGGTGCGGTTCGTCGGTGCCGACCGGCGGCCGGTCGTGGTGCGAAACGGCGGCACCGCGGTGAACTTCGACGTCACCCTCCGCAGGCCCCGCTACACGGATCCGCCTGTGGTGATGGCACTGCCCCTGCTGATGGCCGCGCAGGCAGGGACACTGGTCAAATAGCGAGAGGTCGCAGTAGCCGCGATCAGTTGTACGGCATGGTGGGCCACCGCACAGGCCGGCGCGGTACCCCCAGCTTCACACCCCCCGCGGCCAGCGCCGGTCCGAGCGGCCAAGCCCGACCCCGCACCACCGCACCCGTCGCGATCCACCGCCCGAGCCGGCAACGCCGGTCACCGGCGCGTGCCATGCGATGGTGTCGTCAGGTACGCAGGTCGCGATCCACCGCCCGAGCCGGCAACGCCGGTCACCCTCCTGTGCCGGATACGTCAACGGCAGCCCCTGGACTTGACCAATTGATCACATCGCGCCAGCCGGAACCGCCATCGATCCAGGAGAACAACGGCCGCCAGCGTCACGGACGCCCTGTCATGACGATTCCCGCCCCGCCAACACCGCCACCGCCCGCCACCGCCCGCCAACACGCCAACACGGCCACCACACGCCAACAGCGCCACCACACGCCAACACCGCCACCGCCCCGCCGCCGGCCCCGCCGCCAGCGACCGCCAGGCCGCCCGTCCCGCCATAAGAGCCACCCAATCGCATTCATGATCACCAAAGGGTGCGGCTCCATTGGAGGTACTGGTGCCTGTCGGCCGGTGGCGGGTGGCCTCTGATCGGTGTGGTGTCGGTGTGGTGTGGGTGTGGTGTGGGTGTGCGGCGGGTGATGTCGAGTCATTGACTCGTCCGGTCAGGTCAGTCCCGCTGGGTTTCGGTGACCGGTGGTGAGTAAGCGGTCGCGGCTGGTGCGAGATTCGGCGCGGCGCCGTCGACCGGCGGCCGCTCCCGCCCCCAACCCCGTTCAAGACCACCGAAAGTAGTCAAGTTTCGCTAGATTCTGGCACTTGGGGACCCTTCGTGTCGCACGTGGAACGAAAGCTCCCCAAGTGCGCTCCTTCGGTGCAAGATCACCGAAAGTGTGAAGCCACCATGCACTTTCGCGCCCATGCTGCATGGTGGGCTCACACTTTCAACGATCTTGACCACCTCACGGCGCCCGAGCCCGCGCACGAACGGTCGAGCAGTACCCACCGTATGAATGAAATCACTGAGAGTGACAGTCGAAGACAATGGTGGAGGTTGGTGGAGGACGTCCCTCCAAGAACGTCCCTCCAAAGAGCCACACTCGACGAAGAACGTGCCGAACAGGATGAACGCCCCGGCGGTGAACCGGGCGCTCAGCCCGGCCGGGCGAGCAGCCGGCGCTGGAACCGACCGCCGCTGAGCACCGTGACGACAGTTCCGGTACAGCCGGACCGCAGCCCGGCCGTACCGGAATCATGGTGCCGATCAGGGTGAATACCGGCCGGACCTCCGCAGGCCGGCAGGCCGGTCTCCGGGTCACCGATCCCGGCATCGGAAAGCCGCAGCAGGCTCTCCCCGATGTACACGTCGATGGCGCCGGACCAGCCGGCGACGACCCGGCGACGACCGCACCGCGAGCCAGGCGAGCGCCCGCAGCGTGCCGGGAGCCCCGGACCGCAGCCCGGTCTTCGCCGTCATCGGCGCGACGGCGTCGAACACCGCGACGTTGCCTGCGGTGAAGGTTGAACCGTCAGGCGGCGAACCCGGCGAGCGCGGACGTCAGCTCGCCGGGCAACTCGGCAGGGACGAGCCCGTCCTCCGTGCGGACCAGGCATGCGACTACCTGTTCGCCGCGGGCGACCTGGCGGCCGTCGCGGCGGAAGTCGAATGACATCTCGATGCGGTGGGTGCCGCACTCGACGAGCTTCATGAGGATCTCGACCTCGTCGAGCGCAAAACACTCGGCGTAGAAGTCCACGTGGCAGGACAGGGTGACCAGCGCCAGCTCACCGGCCTGCAACGCTTTGAGCACGCCTGGCGCGTGATCGGCGAGGAACCGTTCCCGACAATGCCCCTGCCAGTGCAGGTAATGGGCAAAGTAGACGTTTCCCACCATATTCGTCTCGTCGAGAGTCACAATGTGACTGTATTTATATGTACGCATGATTCTCACCGGTCTCGGAGAGCAACTGCCAGCACCATTGGTTCGGCGGCGAGCGCCGTACTTACCCGGGCGGTGACCAGTAGAATTCCGTCTCCTCTGGTGACCACCAGGCCGTCCTCACTCACCGCGTCCAGGCGCAGGGACGTCTGTGGCCCCACGCCCAGCGCGGACAGCGCGTGCCGACCCGACCACACCCGGCACGCTGCGTACTCGGGCTCCTCGCCCGCCTTGTCGGCCATCGCCTCGGCCAGCTCCCAACCGGTTGGCCGCAGCAACTTCCGCCAGTCGGTCGCCTGCGGGTCCACCGGCACGCGCCAGTCGACGCCGATCGGTTGGCCGGCGAGCGCGACCAGCACGTGGCCCTCGGCGTAGCTGATGCCGGCGTGGCGGCCGGGCACCTGTAGCCGGCCGGAGTCGTCGAAGGTCACGTTCTCCGCGTCGATGCCGAGCAGCGCGGCGGCCAGACCGGTGGCGAGGCTGCCGGCGGACCGGTCGGACGCGCCCTCGGGGTCCTCGGCGACCGCGAGTTCGATGACGTCGGCGAATCCGCACTCGATGAGCCGGCGGCTCAGCCACGGTCCGACCAGCTCGATGGGCAGCGACCAGCCCAGCGGCCGCCCGTCGAAGTACTCGTTGTCCCCCACGACGTGCAGCCGCAGCCCCTGCCAGCTGGCGACCGGGGTGCCGTCGCAGGTGTGCAGGTCGACGTCGAAGACGTAGTCGGTCGCGGTGTGGCGGCGCTCGTGCGCGGTCACGGCGAGCACGCCGTCGGGCTTTCGCCACAGCGAGAACCGTTCGACGCCGACCGGCAGTACCCGGTGGTGCGGCGCGCACGGCAGCAGCAGGTGGATCGTCGCGTCGTGCGCGCCCGGGTCGCCGAGCAGGTGGTTGGGCGAGTGGAACTCGGAGAACCAGCGCTGCGCGGCGTCCGCGCCGATCCAGGCGTTGACGTTGAACGCCGACAGCGCCCGGTACCCGATGAGCCGCTGGAAGCGGCCGGTGTGGAACAGCGCCGGCCCGTAGAACGGGTGTGGCTGAGCCGGCAGTCTCGGCGGCTCGCCGAAGCAACGCCGCGGCGGCGGCACCGGCGCCGCATCGGGCCCGGACCGCACGGTCGCGGTGAAGCGGTCGCCAGCGAACCGGTCGGCGTCATCGCGCAACACCACCGCCACCTCGGTGCCGGTACCGGGCGCCTGCGACGGCTCGGCGAGCGCAGCGACCCGGACCGTCCTGTTCCCGCCCTCGGCGACGGTGACCGGTGCGATCAGGTCCACATCGGTCAGCGCGAGCGGACCCGCCTGCGCCAGGGTCGGCACCGTCAGCGCGGCCGCCTGCACCATCGCCTCCATGCCGAGCACGGCCGGCAGCACCGCGACGCCACCGACCCGGTGCTCATCGAGGTACGGGTCGGAGGCGGTGCTCAGGTCCGCCTCGATCACGGTCTCGACGGAGGGCACCCGCAGCCGGATCCGGTCGGCGAACCGCAGCGGCGCGGCCGGGGCGGTCTCCATCCGCAACGTCGGCCGTTCCGGGAACCGGCCGGTGATCAGCAGGGTGACCGGCAAACGGCCGGCCGGCTCAGCGGCGAGCACGTCGAGCAGCATCGCCGAGCCGGCCTCCGGGGTGATCGGTTCGACGCCGTCGCGCCGCAACCCGTCGAGCACGCGGAGCCGCTCGCCCATGCCGATCTCCGACCACACCGACCACTCCAGCTGGTGGGTCCGGCACGCGGGGTGCCGCTGCGCCCAGGACTCCAGCTCGAAGCGCATCCAGTCGTTGGCGATGCAGTACTCGCTCTGACCGGCGAGCCCGCACCTGCCGATGATCGAGCCGTAGCCGACCACCAGCCGCAGCCCGTCGCCGGCCGCCGCCAGCAGAGCGCGCAGCCCGTCGACCTTCGGGCGCACGGTGGCCGCGAGCGACTCCGCGGTCACGGCCGACATCCGTTGCGGCGCGTTCACGCCCGCGCCATGAATCAGGCCGCGCACGGCGCCGTACCCGGCCGCGGCCGCCACGGCGGCGGCGACGGCGGCCTCGTCGGCGACGTCACACGCCACGTACCGCACCCGCTCGGGCACCCCGAGCTGGTCACGCAGGCTGGCCAGACCGGCGACGACCGGGCCGGCATCGGCGGGGCGGCGGCCGAGTACCACCAGCGTGCAGCCGCTGGCCCTGGCGAGCACCAGCGCCGAGTACGCGCTGATGCCCTCGACGCCGCCGGTGACCAGGCAGACCTCGCCGGCGGCCAGCGGTGACCCGGGTTGCGCCGACCTTGTCAACGGTTGCAGCGCGGTCACCAGCCGGCGCAGCGACCCGTCCGGCAAGCGGCGCAGCTCCAGATATCCGGTCTCGGTTGCCAGGCCGACGTCGGCCGGCTCACTCGAACCGTCCTCGCCGGCGTCGAGCACGGTCACCGCGGTGCCGGGGAGCTCGACGGCGGCGCTGCGCCCAACCGCGGCCGCGGCCGGGTGGCTCTGGTGCACCAGCAGCAGCCGCGCCGGCCGCCGCTGCGCGATCATGGTCATCGCGCCGGCGATCCGCGCGACGTCCCAGTGCCGCGGGATCTCGATGGTCAGCACGTCTCGCGGGTCGGCGGCGGCGCCCGTCCTGGCGGGTCGGTGCGGCACCCAGTCGTGCCGGAAGGCGCGGACCCAGGGCCGCACGCCGCCCATCGCGTCGACGCGTTCGGGCTCGTCCACGGTGGACGGCAAGGCCGCCACCGCCGCCGCCACCTCGGCAACGGTGACGTTGGCGAGCGCGAGCGGGGTGGCCGGGGCCTGCCTGCCCATGGCCGCCGCGACCTTGGCGACGGTCTGCGCCACCTGTAGCGAATTGAGGTGCAGGTCGCCGAGCAGCCGGCTGGCGGCGTCGATGGCCGGCAGCGGCAGTTCGAGGTCGGCCGCCAGCTGCTCGCGAAGCCGCATGACCAGATCGGTCTCCTCGACGGGTGACCGGGTGACCATAGGCAGCGGGCCGCGCGCGACCGGCACTGGCGAAACCGGCTCCACCATGGCCGCCCACGGCTGCCCCGGCTCGCCGGAGCCGGCCGGCCGCGTGCGCTGCCCGGGCACCCGCTGGACGCCGCACGGGTTTTCCAGGAAGGCCAGCTCGGTGTCCAGGTCGAACTGCCGGTAGGCCCGGCCGGCGAACCAGCCGGCCGGGTCGGCGGCCCCGGACGCGACCAGCGCCGCGGTCGCGACGGCCAGGTCGCGCCCGGACCCTCCGCAGTCCATTCCGACCACGGGGGTCGAGACGATGTCGGCGGCCATGCCGGCGAGCATCCGGCCGGGACCGGCCTCGATGAGCAGGTCACAGCGGCTCGCCAACTGCTCGACGGCGGGGACGAACTGGACCGGACTGGTCAGCTGGTCGACCAGCAGGCCGGCAAGATCGTCGGACCAGCTCAGCGGCGCGCCGGTGACCGTGGAGATGATCTGCCGGCTCGGTGCGCGCAGCTCCACCCCGCGCAGCGCCTCGCTCCACGGCTCCACGACGGGCCGCATCGCCGGGCTGTGGAAGCCGTGCGACACCGGCAGCACCGTCGCGGCGATCCCCTCCCGGCGCGCCCTGGCGAGCACGGTGTCAAGATCGGCCCGCCGCCCGGCGAGCACGGTCACCGACCGCCCGTTGAGCGCGGCCACCACGGCCGCCGTGCCGCTGGCGAGCTTGACGGCCCGGGCAGCGCCGACGGAAAGGCTCACCATGCCGGTGTCGGCGAGCCCGCGCTCGGCCATCAGGTGCCCGCGGCGCGCGGCCAGCCGAAGCACGTCCGGTTGGTCAAGGCACCCGGCCCAGGCCAGCGCGGTCAGCTCGCCAAGGCTGTGCCCGACGGCGGCGACCGGTTCGCAGCCGAGGGCGTCCAGCAGGGCGAGCCCGGCCAGCGACTGCCACACCACCGCGGGCTGAGCCACTGCCGTGTCGGTTTGGCCGACGGTCACGTGGACCCCGACCGGCAGTTGCGGTGGGTTGGGCAGCAGCCGGCCGAGCTCGCCCAGCTGATCACGCACCGGGGCCGCTTGGCCGGGCAGGAGCAGCCCGACCCGGGCCGGTGCGCCGCTGGCCAGGACGAAACCCGCGATCTGATCGATCAGCAGGTCGCCCTTCCAGCCGGACGACCCAGTGGCGGCCGCGCTCGCGGCGCCCGCCGCGAGGGCCAGGTCGTCCCCGGTCGCAGCGACGAGAGCGCATCGCACCGGTGCGCAACCACCGGTGCGATGGCCAAGGGTCGCTGCCATGTCGTGAACCTCGGCGATGCTCATCAGCATGGCTCGGCCGCTGAGCCGGTCCAGCAGCCCGGCCAGCTCGGTCCGGCTGCCTGCCTCGAGCACCAGAACGTCGTGCTCCGGCGCCGGCTTCGCCCAGCGCCGAACCGACGGCGGCAGGCTGTCGCGCCGGCCCGCCGGCCGCAGTGCCGCACGACCGCGCAGCACGATATGGGTGTTGATGCCACCGAAACCCATCGACGAGACCGCGGCGACGCGCGCCGGGGCGCCGTCCCACCGCTCCGGCTCGGCAAGCACCCGCAGCGGCGCCTGCGGCTGGGTCAGCAGCGGGTGCGGCTGCCGGCAACCCGTCGTCGGTGGTAGCACCCGATGGTGCACGGCGAGCGCCGCCTTGATCAACCCGGCGGCGCCGGCCGCGGCCTTGGTGTGGCCGATGTTGGCCTTGATGCTGCCGAGCGCGGCGGGCGGGCTGCCGAGCCGGCGGATGTCGGTGAGCACCTGCAGCTCGACCCGGTCGCCGACGGCGGTGCCGGTGCCGTGCCCCTCGATCAGCTGCACCTGCGCCGGGTCCAGGCCGGCCAGCC
>DASSUA010000141.1:0-18489 GCA_035707525.1 Pseudonocardiaceae bacterium | reverse complement strand
CGCCGCCGCCACCAGCGCCGCCACGACCGCACCGATCACCACCACGATGCCGAACCGCTTGCTGTTCATGCTCGTCCCCGTTCTCGAGTCGCTCACCGGGTACGAGCCGCCGACCGGCCGGAGGGTCACACTTTCTCCGCGAGTTTGAGGAGGGCAATGCTGTGGCGCAGCGGTTCGCGACGGTCGACGCGCCGTGATCGACCGGCACTCGGGGAGCTCTAGTTGCTCATATGGAGCTGGGGCTCCCCAAGTGCGCGGGGTCAGGGGGCGTGTCCGGCATCACGGTGCGGCTACGTAACGTGATCTCCTTGTGACGCAAGACCGCGTCCGGTACGCATGCCTAAGGCGCCGCACAACCCCGGGCGCCGCTTGCGATCCACCCCAGCTGGAGGGCCCTCGTGAGAACCGTCCGAAAAGTCCTCGTGTCCGCAGCCGGCGTGTCCCTGATGGTCGTCGGCACCGCAGCCCTGGCCCCCGCACAGGCCGCCCCCTCGTTGACCGCGAACGGAGCGGCCGCACTGGTCAGCTCCCTCGGCGACAGCCGCACGGCGGGCAGCTACCTCGACGCCACCGGGCAGGTGGTCGTCAACGTCACCGACGCGGCGGCCGTGGCCACCGTGCGCGCCGCCGGTGGGGTCGCCCGCCTCGTGACGCGCAGCACCCAGCAGCTCGAGGCGCTGCGCGCCGGGCTGGACGCCTCGGTTCCCGGCACCGCCTGGGGGATCGACGTAGCCAGCAACCAGCTCGTGATCAGCGCCGACAGCTCGGTCGGCGCGGCCAGCCTGGCCGGGCTGCGAACGGCCGTCGCCGGCTCGGCCGGTGCCGCCCGGATCGAGCGGACCCCTGGCACGTTCCGCCCGCTGATCAGCGGCGGTGACGCGATCTACGGCGGGCCGTACCGGTGCTCGCTCGGGTTCAACGTGCGCAGCGGCAGCACCTACTACTTCCTCACCGCCGGGCACTGCACCGACGCGGCCACCGAGTGGTTCGCCGACTCCGGCCACAACACCAAGCTCGGCGACCGCACCGGATCCAGCTTCCCCGGCAACGACTACGGCATCGTGCGCTACACCAACACGTCCATCACGATCTCCGGCTCGGCCGGCAATCAGGACATCGCCTCCGCCCGCGACCCGCGCGTCGGCGAGTCGGTGACCAGGCGTGGCAGCACGACCGGAACCCGCAGCGGCACGGTGACCGCGCTCAACGTGACGGTCCACTACTCCGGCGGCGGCACGGTGCGCGGCATGATCCAGACGACCGTGTGCGCGGAGCCGGGCGACAGCGGCGGCCCGCTGTACAGCGGGTCGGCAGCGCTCGGCCTCACCTCGGGTGGCAGCGGTAACTGCCGCACCGGTGGCACGACCTTCTACCAGCCGGTGACCGAGGCGCTCGGCCGCTACGGCGTGTCGGTGTTCTGAGTTCTCCCCGGTGGCGTGGGTCCGGCCGGTGCCGGGCCCACGCCACCGGCGTCAGGCCCAGACCGGGCGGGCGCCCCGGATGCTCAGCATCACCGAGTACAGCGAGGACGCGGCGGCGATGAAGACGCGGTTGCGCTTGAGGCCGCCGAAGACCAGGTTCGCCGCGTTCTCCGGCAGGTGCAGCTTGCCGAGCAGGGTGCCGTCGGGGTGGTAGGCGTGCACCGCCGGGCCGACGGCCGCCCACATCCGGCCCGTGTCGTCGATCCGGAAGCCGTCGAAGCTCTGCCTGGCCTCATGCTCGGCGAAGATGTTGCCGTTGGACAGGTTGCCGTCGCCGTCGACGTCGAAGCGCCGGACGTGGCACCGGCTGGTGTCGGCGATGTAGAGCTTGCTCTCGTCCGGAGAGAAGGCCAGGCCGTTCGGCCGCTCGAAGTCGTCGGCCACGAGGTGGACCTCGCGGGTTACCGGGTCGATCCGGTAGACGTGGCAGCCGTCGATCTCCGGCTCGGCCCGGTAGCCCTCGTAGTCGCCGAGGATCCCGTAGGGCGGGTCGGTGAACCAGATCGAGCCGTCCGAGCGGACGACGACGTCGTTGGGGCTGTTGAAGCGCTTGCCCTGCCACCGGTCGGCCAGCACCGTGATCGAGCCGTCGTGCTCGGTCCTGGTGATCCGGCGCGGACCCTGCTCGCACGAGATCAGCCGGCCCTGGTGGTCCAGGGTGTTGCCGTTGGTGTAGTTCGACGGCGTGCGGAACGGCCCCACCGTGCCGGTCTGCTCGTCCCAGCGCAGCATCCGGTCGTTGGGGATGTCGCTCCAGACCAGGTAGCGGCCGGTCGGGAAGTACACCGGTCCCTCGCCCCAGCGGGTACCCCGGTAGAGGCGCTCGACGTGCTGGTCGCCGGAGACGTCCCCGATCCGCTTGTCGAACGGTTCGAACTCGGTCGGGATTAGCTCGGTCATCGCTTCCACCCCATTGCTGACGTTGTTCTGTCGCAGCCGAGCCTGGCAGCCGGCCGCAGGCCGCCAGCGGCAAGCTGTCACGGCCTGACAGGCTGCCGGTGACCTAAAGCGGCACGCATTTATTCGCGCGTTCGGCGCACTGGGTTGGGCCAATCGAATCGTCGTACGGCGCGTCCGTGAACCACTTGGTAATTCGTCGCGTATGCGCCTTTAGCGCGCCCGGTCTGGGCGCCGAAATATCGAGAAGGGTAAGCGAATGAACCAGCTGTTGCTCGACTGCGCCCCGGCAGCCCTGGACGACCTTTCCGATCACGATCGTTACCTATTCAACCGCTTTGGCTGGGGGCCGGTGGCCGCCCTGCCGTACCACCGCATCCACCACGCCTTCGAGCGGTGGGCGGCGCGGCAACCGGAGGCCGTCGCGGCCGAGCACCTCGGCGAGGTGATCAGCTACGGCGAGCTGGACCGGCAGGCGGACCGGCTCGCCGCGCTGCTCATCGGGCACGGCGTGCGGGCTGGCGACAACGTGGGACTGTTCCTGCACCGCTCGATCCCGATGGTCGTCGGGCTGCTGGCGGCGCTCAAGGCCGGCGCCGCCTACGTGCCACAGGACGTCCGGGTCGCGCCGCCGCGCCAGCTGCGCCACATCGTCGACACCGCGGCCATCGGCGTCGTGCTCACCCTGTCCGAGCTGGCGGACCGGGTGCCGGACGGCGCCACCCCGATCGCGGTCGACGAGGTCATGGCGCGGCCGCTCGGCGTCGCGCCCCGTCCCGTCCGGGTGCCGGTGTCGCCGGACAGCGGCTGCTATGTGCTGTTCACGTCGGGCACGACGGGGCGGCCGAACGGGGTTACCGTGACCCACCGCAATGTCTGCAACATCCTGCTGACCGAGCCGGGCGGCCTCGGCATCCGGCCCGGCTGGCGGGTCGCCCAGATCCTCAACATCGCCTTCGACATGGCCGCCTGGGAGGTGCTCGGCTGCCTGGCCCGCGGCGCGACCCTGGTGATCCGCGGCCGCGACATCGCCGAGGCCGTTCGCCAGGCCGACGCGGTGATCGCCACGCCGACCGTGCTCATCGGAATCGATCCCGAACAATGCCGCCAGATCAAGGTGGTGGCCGTCGCCGGCGAGCCGTGCCCGCGGACGCTCGCCGACCGGTGGGCGCGGCTGTGCACGTTCTACAACGCGTGCGGCCCGACCGAGACGACGATCGTCAACACGATGCAGCGCCACCACCCGGACGCGCTGCGGCTGACGATCGGGCGCCCGACTCCGAACAACACCGTCTACGTGCTCGACGAGCGGCACCGGCCGTGCCCGATCGGGGAGACCGGCGAGATGTGGGCCGGCGGCGACTGCGTCTCGGCCGGCTACCTCGGCAATCCCGATCTCAACGCGCAGCGCTACCTTCCCGATCCGTTCCTCGGGGGCGGGCGGCTGATGTTCCGCACCAGGGACCTCGGGCGCTGGACCCCGGACGGGGAGCTGGAACACCTAGGACGGACCGATGACCAGGTCAAGGTGCGCGGCTTCCGGGTCGAGCTGGACTCGGTCTCAGCGGTCCTCGAGTCGATGCCGGGCTGCCGGCGCGCGGTGACGCTCAAGCTCGACGAGCGCAACCTGGTGTCGTTCGTCTCGCCGCTGGACGTCGACCCTGACGTTGCCCAGGCGGCCGTCGCGGCCGCATTGCCTTATTACTGCGTCCCGTCGGCGGTGCACGCGCTCGCCGCGCTGCCGCAGACGAGCCGCGGGAAGATCGACAAGGCCGCGCTGCTGCGGCTGGCCGCCGAGCGCCTCGCGGTGGACGAGGTGGCCTCGTGACCGCCACCCTTGGCCGGCCGTCCGCCGTCCTGCCGGCTCCACCTGCGCCGCCACCCGCCCCGCCGGCCGCGCTGCCGCTCGCCGCCCCGTCTGTCGCACCGCCGCCCGCCCCGCCGGTCGCCCCGCAGGTCCCGCTGCCGCCGCCGATCCCGCTGGTCCGCCGGGTGTTCAAGCACCCCAAGCTGATGCACCACAACCGGCTGGCCGCGCTCGTGCTGCTTGCGAACGCGGTCGTGCTGCTGGCCGGCACAATGCATCCGGCCGACGCGGCGCTGGCCAACTTCGCGCTCGCCATCCTGATCCGCCAGCAGTACGTGATCAACCTGCTGTTCCGGCTGGCCACCGCGGCGCCGACGAGCTGGCCGCTCAAGATCAGGTGGACGCTGGCGAAGGTCTACCACTTCGGCGGCCTCCACATCGGCGGCGCGCTCGCCGGCTCGCTGTGGTTCCTGGGGTTCACCGCGTCGCTGACGATCTCGGGCGGCCCGGGGGCACTGCTCGCCGTCTCGTATGCGCTGGTGGCGCTGCTCGTCCTGATCACTGCCGCCGCGGTGCCGAGGTTCCGGGCCAGGTTCCACGACCGCTTCGAGCGCGTGCACCGTTTCGGTGGCTGGACGGCGCTCGGACTGTTCTGGGCGCACACCGTGCTGTTCGTGCAGGCCCAGGGCGTCACGGTGCTCAGGGCGCCGAGCGTGTGGGTGCTCGCCGTGATCACGTTCAGCGTCGCGCTGCCGTGGCTGCGGCTGCGCAGGGTGGCGGTCCGGATCGAGCGGCCGTCGCCGCACGTCGCGCTCGCCCGCTTCGACCACGGGGTGACGCCGTTCGCCGGCTCGTCCACCGCGATCAGCCGCCGGCCGCTGCTGGAATGGCACTCGTTCGCCAACGTGCCGGCGCCGGGCGAGTCCGGGTTCCGCCTGACGATCTCGCGGGCCGGCGACTGGACCGGATCCTTCATCGACGACGCCCCGCGGCACGTGTGGGTCAAGGGCATCACGACCGCGGGCGTGGCCAACATCGAAACCCTGTTCACCAAGGTCATCTACGTGGCCACGGGCAGCGGCATCGGCCCGGTGCTCCCGCACCTGCTGGCCGCGCAGGTGCCCTCCCGCCTGGTCTGGGTGACCCGTGACCCGCGCGCGACCTACGGCGACGCCCTGGTCGACGAGATCCTCGCCGTCCAGCCGCTAGCCACCATCTGGGACACCGGGAAGCACGGCAAACCGGATATGGTCGCAATGGCCCACAACGCCTACGCCGAGTTCGGCGCCGAGGCGGTGATCTGTATCTCCAACAAGCGGCTCACGTGGCAGGTCGTCCACGGCCTCGAACGCCGCGGCATCCCTGCCTACGGCGCGATCTGGGACTCGTAGCCCGGTGCGCTCGTAAACCCCTGGTGCGTGGGCGGCATTCGGTCCCTGTTGCGGATCGGATGCCGCCCACGATCCGCCGCCCCGGCGAACGCCGCGTAACGCGAACGTAGGCGCGGGCGCGGGCGTCCCAGCTGTTGCGGCGATGCGCCGACTTTGGTGCTGTGGGGCACATGTCGCTGCTGGATGATCCCGGCCTGTTCGGTCGGCAATGGGCCGCAAACTACGACCACGCCGACAACCCCGACCCGACGCCCGCGGTGGAGTTCCTGGCCGGGCTGGCCGACGAAGGGCCGGCCCTGGAGCTGGCCATCGGCAGCGGCCGGGTGGCGCTGCCGCTGGCCGCGCGCGGCGTGGCGGTCGAGGGGATCGAGGCGTCTCCGGAGATGGTGGACATGCTGCGCGCCAAGCCCGGCGGCGAGACGATCCCGGTCGTCATCGGCGACATGGCCGACGTGGCGGTGCCGGGGCCGTACCGGCTCGTCTACCTCGTGTTCAACACGCTGTTCAACCTGACCGGCGCGGGCCGGCAGGAAGACTGCTTCCGCAACGTCGCGCGCGTCCTCGCACCCGGCGGCGCCTTCGTGATCGAGGCGTTCGTGCCGGACCCCGCCGACATCGACCGCGACGAGCAGCAAATCCAGGTCCGCGCGATCACCGAGCATGCGGTCACCATCCGGATGCACCGATACGACCGGCAGGCGCAGACCTTCCTGCGGCAAACCGTGACGTTCACCAACAACGGCGTGCAGCTCAAACCGTTCGGCATGCACTACCGGTGGCCGGAACAGATCGACGAGCTGGCCGCGCAGGCCGGACTGCGCCTCGAAGTCCGATACGCCTCCTGGACCGGCGAGCCCTTCGGCCCAGACAGCCGCAACCACATCTCCGTCTACCGCAAACCGTGATCGGACGGGCTGCCGCTTGAACCGGACATCGCCTGAGCCGGTGGTTTCAGCGCCCGCGTCTGCCGATGCGCGAGCGTGTGGAGAACGTTGAGGCGGTCGCGGTCCGGTTGCCGGCGGCCGGCGGGTTGGCCGCGTTGGTTGGCGGGTTGGTTGAGGTGCTGGTTGGCGGGTTGGCGCTGTGCCGGGTCCTGCGGGGGTTGCGCTGGGCGGATCGTGCGGTGTCGCCGCGGGTGTTGGTGGCGGGGTTGCGGCGGGTGGTGCCGGCGGGGTGGCCGGCCGGTGCCGCTGGCGGTAGTTGCAGTCGTCGAGTGCCGGGGGCGATTTCGGTGAGCAGCGCGTGGCCGATGGTGAGTCGGGTGGTCTTCGGCCGGATGCCGGCCTTGCGGGTGAGGTCGCGGACGTCGGCGACCTGGTCGTCGGTCATGAGGGTGACCACGGTGCCATGGGCGCCGGCTCGGGCGGTGCGGCCGGAGCGGTGCAGGTATGCCTTGGGCTCGACCGGCGGGTCGGCGTGGATGACCCGGGCGACCTGGTCGATGTGGATGCCGCGGGCGGCGATGTCGGTGGCCACCAGGGTCGTCGCGGCGCCGTTGGCGAACGCCGCCAGGTTCCGGGTTCTGACGTTCTGTGCCAGGTTGCCGTGCAGTTCGACCGCGCGCACGCCGGTCTGGACGAGCTGGCGGGTGAGTCGGGCGGCGGCGCGCTTGGTGCGGGTGAACACCAGGGTGCGGCCGGGTGCCGAGGTCAGGTCGACCAGCACGGGGAGCCTGCTGTCGGCCCGCACGTGCAGCACGTGGTGGGTCATGGCCGGGACCGGCGACTGCGCGGAGTCGACGCTGTGCGTGACCGGGTCGGTCAGGTAGCGGCGGATCAGCACGTCGACGTCGCCATCCAGGGTCGCCGAGAACAGCAGGCGCTGGCCGGTGGGCGGGGTCAGGTCCAGCAGGCGCCGCACGACGGGCAGGAAGCCGAGGTCGGCCATGTGGTCGGCCTCGTCGATCACGGTGATCTCGACCGCGTCGAGGGCTGCCTGGCCGCCGGCGATGTGGTCGGCGAGCCTGCCGGGGCAGGCCACCAGCACGTCCACGCCGGCGCGCAGCGCGCGGAGCTGCCGCCCGGCGGGCACCCCGCCAAACACCGTGGTGGCGCGCAGGGACAGCGCCGCCACCAGGGGGGCCATCACCGCGTGGATCTGGCTGGCGAGCTCGCGCGTCGGCGCCAGGATCAGGGCGCGCGGCCGGCCGGGGACCGCCGGCCGGGGGTCGGTCATGAGCCGAGCCAGCACCGGCACCACGAAGGCGTAGGTCTTGCCCGAACCGGTGCGGCCGCGGCCAAGCACGTCACGGCCCGCCAGCGAGTCGGGCAGGGTAGCGGCCTGGATCGGGAACGCCTCGGTGATGCCCTCGGCGGCCAGGACGGCAGCTAGTTCGGCCGGCACGCCAAGCTCGGTGAACGTCGGTGGCCCGGCCACCGGTGCCGCGGTAGCCGCGACCGTGGTTCTCCTGGTGGTGTCGGGGGTCGTGCGTGGACTGGTGGGCAAGCGGCGAACCGCCATGAACTCTCCTCGGTGAATGTGGACCCGGCTCCGCGCGACGGACGGGGGCGCGACGCTGCCGGACGGTTGCTGTCGCCGAGCTACCTGGCTGGACCGCAGTGGGCCGCGCAAGAGCACGGAAGTTTCGTGGTGTACCTGTGGCTACCTAGCCGTTCGGGGAGTCGGCCGAACCTCGGCTGCGTCGTCCGCGCTGAACCGGCAGAAGTGTCAATGGGTGCCGCGTCCCGATCCGGGTGGACCGCCGCGGCGGGAACGTGACCGGACTCGCACCGGCATGCGCGACGCTCCCATTGCTGATCACTCTACGCCATTCGCCAACCAACACCCAACTCGAACCCGGTGGCAGCCGGGCAAACAGGAGGTCGGACTGGGTGGCTGGCGGTTGGTCACCGTCTGGCGGTGTGGTGGTCGCCGGTGACGGGTGTGGCGGTTCGGGTCAGCACGAAGCCGGCCAAGGCGGCCAGCGGGAACATGATCACCCCGTAGACCGCGGCGGGGATGGCGAGTTGTTCACTGTTGAGCACGCTGATCGCGACGGTGATGGCCAGGGTGCTGTTGTGCACGCCGACCTCGAAGGCCGAGGCGATGGCCTGCCGGTGGCCGACCCGCACGAGCCGGGGCACGAGGTAGCCCAGGGTGAGGCTGGTCAGGCAGAACACGGTGGCCACCAGCCCGATGTCGGCGAGGTAGCCGGCGATGTTGTCGCGTTCGGCGAGCAGCGCGCCGGCGATCACGGCCACCAGCACGACCGCGGACAGGGTCCGGACCGGTCGCTCGGCGCGGTCGGCGAGCGCCGGCCGGGTGCGGCGCACCAGCATGCCGAGCGCGACCGGGATCAGGACGATCGCGAACACCTGCAGGGTCTTGCCGAACTGCAGGCCGACCGTGCCGTCCCCGGCCGCAGGCTCGAAGTAGGCGGTGGACACGTTCACCACGACTGGCAGCGTGAGCACGGCGATCATCGAGTTGATTGCGGTCAGGGTGAGGTTCAGCGCGACGTCGCCCCGAAACAGGTGACTGAACAGGTTGGCGGTGGTGCCGCCGGGCGAGGCCGCCAGCAGCATCATGCCCACCGCGAGCACCGGGTCCAGGTCTGCGGCCACGACCAGCCCGAAGCAGATCGCCGGGAGCAGCACCAGCTGCGCGCCCAAGGCGGCCGTGACCGCCCGCGGCTGGCGCACCACCCTGCCGAAGTCCGCCGCGGTCAGTCCGAGGCCGAGCCCGAACATGATCACCGCGAGGGCCACCGGCAGGCCGACGCTGGTCAGCACGGAGTCCAACGGATCCTCCTAGAATGCGGTCACCAGCCGCAGCCTGCCAGATGCGCGGTGGCCATCGAAAGGATGAGCCGGCTTCCCGCCGAACCGGCCATTATTGCTTTCCGGCTTTCCGGCTATCCGGTTCGCTGGCAGCCATCGGCAAGCCCTTTCGGCGACCACTTCCACGGAGAGCGAGACTGCGACCCAGGCGGCGATGGCCGGCTGGCGCCTCTATGGTGGACCGATGGCGTCGGTCAAGCAGGTCCAAGTCACCTTCGACTGCGCGGAACCCGAGCGCGTCGCTCGTTTCTGGTGCGAGGTGTTGGGGTACGTCGTACCGCCGCCACCGGACGGGTTTGCCACTTGGGATGATTTCGATCGCGCGCTGCCGCCTGAGCATCAGGGTTCGGCGTTCGCCTGCATTGACCCCACGGGGGTGGGACCGCGACTGTTCTTCCAGCGCGTTCCCGAAGCCAAGGCCGTCAAGAATCGGCTGCATCTTGACGTGCGGGTCGGCACCGGGCTCGTGGGTGAACAGCGCCTGGCCGCACTCGAGGCCGAGTGCGCACGGCTGATCGCGCTCGGCGCGGTACGCGTGCGGCTACTGCCGGCCGATGACCACAACGAGTCTTGCCTGGTGATGCAGGACATCGAGGGCAACGAGTTCTGCCTGGACTGAGTGCCCGCACGGTTCGTCGGCGGGCGTGCGGGCGGTTGCCTGCGGGTGACCGGTGGGACAGGCTGGTGACGTGGGTGATGAGACGATCCAACTCGACCTTGACGAGCTTGGTGTCGCGGTGGACCTGCCACGGCCTGCGCACCGGCGCGACGCTGTGCAGGGAGTTCCGTACCGGCCCGTGCAGTTTCGCGACAACGACCTGCCGACCGCAATGACACGCTGCGCGGAGTGGCTGCGGGAGGTGCAGAACTGGCTGAGTGAGGCTGTCGACGTGATCGCGATCCACCTGGACTACGACGACAGCGAAGGCGCGCCGTACTACGACCTCAAGCTGCTGTGCAACGAGGAGGACCTGGCTGGCGCGCCGATCGCGCTGCGCGGCCCCGACCGAAGCCACAGCGGCGCATCGACCGGGGCTGCCGGGGACGCCTGACGATCAGCCCGTCAAGCTCGTCGACGAGACGTGACGCCCCTCGCCGGCGGCGCTTGTCGCTATGGCTGAACAAGAACGTTCAGCCATAGCCAGCGCGTGTCGCGCAGGCCGGCCCCTGGACGATCGCTGACGCGGCGATCGCCGGGCTCGGAGCCGCCGAGGCGGACCCTGCCGAGCAGCACGAACGCGTCGACCACTCGTCGCACGCCGGTGGTATAGCTCGCCTGAACGGCTCGGGCCGCTGGTCGCCTCAGTTGATCCGCTTGCCGCAAGGTGAGCGGTGGAGTGTCTCATCTTCGCGTGCCCCGTCGATAGGGCCAAGTAGGTCCTACGCTCTGGACGCGTTTCGCAGGGAGAGAATATGAGCCGTTCTGCCGTTCGCGCTGGTTTCGGCGCACTGGCAGCCATTGTGTTGGTCATCGCCGGGTTGTGGATGACGGCAGTCGGAGCACCAGGGGGGCCGGTGGACTCCGGTGATCCCAGGGCGACCGCGCATTCCGGCAACATCAAGGACGGCGACTGTGCCGCGGCCGGCCTACCCGGGTCGAAGATCGAGGTCGGGTTCACCGTCACCGGCAACACCTACATCGACATCACGTCGGTACCCAGCGGCTACGTCCTCACCGGTGTCGTGGTGAAGGGTGGCCCCGCCTACAACGTCTACGCCGGTGACGTCCGGACCGACCTGCACGCCCCGCTGGTCAGCAGCGGTAAGCCAGCCGAAATCAGCCACTGGTTCGCCTGCGGCACTCCGGTTACCACGACAACCACCACGACCTCCGAGACCACGACGACCTCCGAGAGCACGACCTCCGAGAGCACGACCTCCGAGACCACGCCGACGACGACGGATTCGACGACCACCACCGAGTCGGAGACCACGACGCCGACGACCACGGAGTCGACCACCACCGAGTCGACCACCACGGAGTCGACCACCACGGAGTCGGAGACCACGACGCCGACGACCACGGAGTCGACCACGACCGAGTCGACCACGACCGAGTCGACCACCACCGAGTCGACGACCACGACGACGACCGAGTCGACCACCTCCGACTCGACCACCACGACGACGACCGAGTCGGAGACCACGGCGCCGACGACGACCGAGTCGACCACCACCGAGTCGACCACCACCGAGTCGGAGACCACGACGACTGGGACGTCCGCATCCACCACCACGTCGCAGGCCGTGGTGAACCCGACCACCGCCCGGCCGGCGGGCGGCTTGGCCCGCACCGGTTTTAGTGTCGGCGGTTTCCTGGTTGCCGGTAGCGTCCTGCTGCTCGTCGGCGCAGGCCTGGTTATCGCCATCCGCCGCCGCGTCATGCGCGCCGAGTAACGGCACCTGGCGCCCGAGGCCGAGCTCGGCCCCTTCACCTGCTCCAGTGGTGAGGGGGCCGACTCGTCTGTGCGGCCCGCGATGACGGCGGTCCCGTTTGCACGTTTGACTTCGGAGCCATGCACAGCCGAGCCGATGCGTTCATCGCTCGTACCGGTTCGGGCGCGTTGCAGGTCGATAGGCTTGATCGGTGACCGCCATCGACGAGATCAGCCGCAGCAAGTACGTCAGCCTGACCACGTATCGCAAGGACGGAACCGGGGTGGCCACCCCGGTCTGGCACGTGGTGAACGGCGGTGAGCTCTTCGTCGTGTCGGACGCCGAGGCGTGGAAGGTCAAACGGATCCGCAACAACAGCCACGTCGTGGTCACGGTCTGCGGTGCCCGGGGCGGGATCGCGCCGGGTGCTCCGAGCGCAGAGGGCACTGCCAGGCTGCTCGATGAGGCGGGTACCGAGACGGCACGGACGTTGCTGGCCCGAAAGTATCTCCTGTCCCGGCTGGGCAACCGGCTCAGCAGGGTTCTGCGTTTGCGGCGACGCCCGGTAATCGGGATTGCCGTGACGTTCTGATATCTCGCCGCGGCGGCCCCGCCGGCTCGTGGTACGAACGAGGCTGCTAACCCAGGTAGCGGGTGAGGGCGGCCTGCTCGGCGCGCAGGCGGGCGGCGGCGTCGGCGAGGCCGAGCGACTCGTACTCCTCGATCGCCTGCTGGCGCTCGGCCGCCTCGGCTCGCAGGACCGCCTCGACCTGCTCCTCGGCCAGCTCGCGGCGAGGGACCTCGTTGAGCTGCCCGACAACCGGGTGTTGGTAGCGGTTGTCGGAGGGCACCGCCTCGGCGTTGGCGATGGCGGCGAGCGCGGTGCGCAACGCGGTGACGGCGGGGCGGTCGCGGTCGCGCAGTGCCGCGGTCAGGTCGGCCTTCATGCGCTCCTGGAGCCTGCCCATCGATCACTCCTGCGTCGTTGTAAGGGCTGCGCCGCCGCGCACCTGGGGGGCTGGAAGCACGCGGCGGCGCAGGTCTTGACCGGCGATCTCGACGGCGAACGCGGCACCGAGATGAGGCGGGCCGGGGCGGCAGTGATACGCCGCCGATCGGGCGACCCGTTCGAGGCTCAGCGTTCGCAGCCGATGCCGTTGTGGTTGCGGTCGAAGTTGTGCGGGTCGTCGCCGCGGACGGCGAAGTTGTCGTACGGCACGTCGTCGCACCTGAGAGTCGGCGGTGGGGGCGGGATGCACACGGTCGGGTAGGACGGATCGCAGCCCTGCCTCGGGTTCCTGGTCGTTGGTGGGGGCGCGGGCGGGGGAGAAGGCGGTGGCGGCGCGGGTCGCTGGGTGGCCGGCAGCGGGGCGGAGGTGGTGGCGGCCGTTGTCGTCGGCGTGGTCGTAGTTCGGGTCGTGGTCGCGGTGCGCTTGGTGGTGGCGGCCGGTTCGGCGACCATGCGGGCGGGCGGGACCGGATCGGTGGTGCCGGCGGCCACGAGCAGCACGACGAACCCGGCGGCCGCTGCCACACCACCCCAGCGCCGGTCGGTGATCCACGCCCAGCGAAGTCCCCCGGCGACCACGGCGGCCAGCCCGAGGGCGACGAGCGGCAAACCGAGCGTCACCAGCAACGTCCCAAGGTCACCGGTCAGCCCGGCCACGAGCAGCAGCAGCCAGGCGGCCGCCGCGCCGGCGCGAACCACGTTCACCCGGTCCGAGGGCACGGTGGCGGCCGGCGCCGGAACCGGTGGGTCCGCGATGACGAGCGGCAATGGCTGGGTGCGGGGCTCCTGCGGGGAGTCGTCGACTGTCAGCCCGTCCAGGACGGCGGCCAGCAGCGGTTCGCCCTCGAGGTCGACCGGGCGGAGTTCGCTCGTGCCCCGATCCCAGTTCACCAGCAGTTCCGACGACGCGTCCGCCAGGATGCCGTTGGCGCTGCCCGGCTCCCGCGGCGCCTGATCGAGGCGTTGCCGCTCCAACCGGGCGGCCAGCATTACCGCGAACTGGGGCTGGCCATCGGCGAGCCGCTGCAGCGCGACGACTCGCGCAGCGGAAACGCCGGGCGCGGCGGCGAATGCTTCGCGGACGGCTCGCAGCACCTGCGACGCGACGGCGGTGGCGTGCAGGTCGGCGCGTTCGGCGGGGGTGAGCTGCCGCGACCCGCCGGCCGCGCTCAGGTCGGGCGCGTCGCTGGGCACGTCGTCGAGCGCGGGTACCAGCGCGACGAGCGAGACCTCGGCGCCGTCGATTCCCGCCACCGCGGCCGGTGCTTCGGCCGCGGCGAATGCGTCGGTCAGGACGCCGAGCACCGCCGGCGGGTCGTTTCGCAGTAACGCGTTCCACCAGCGGTCCAGGGCCTGCCGGGTCTGCTCCCAGCTGTGCTGCCGCTGCGCCTCCAGCCGCGCGATGTGCTGATGCGCTGCCGCCGTGGCGGCCGTCCTCGCGTTGCGGCGGGCCGCGAACCGCATCGGACCGATGCCGTGCAGCGCACGCTGCCGGTGGTCGGCGATGATCGCCGCATAGTCGATCGGGGGCGGCGGCGGTGCCTGCGGCGGCGTCGCCGGCGGCAGTGGCTGCCGATGCAGGTTCAGCAGCTCGCCGATCGCCCGGCCGAGTTCCTCCGCTCCCTGCTGTGCCGGGTTGCCGGGAGCCGGGCGGAACCGAGCCGGGCGGATCCGCATGCCGGGGGTCATGGTGAACGAGAAGGTCACGCCGTCTCCGAGCCTGTCCGTTTGGAACCGGCATTGTGCCGCCTCGCGGTCAGCTCCGGACAACCACCATGCGGTCGGGCGGATCAGACGCCCGCGACCTGCGTGATCCAGGTGCGGATGCCGGTGCTGTTGGTCTCGCCGTAGACGCCGGGGAACCGCTTCTTGGCACAGCCGTTCCCCCAGCTGACGATGCCGAGGTGCACGCGCCCACCGGCGGTCTCGGCGAACAGCGGCCCGCCCGAGTCGCCGTAGCAGCTGTCCCTGCCCGCCTCGCCGGCGCACAGCATGGTCGCGGCGTCCAGCGAGCGCCCGTAGGCGCCGGCGCACGTCGCGTCGCCGACCGCGGGCACCGCGACCTCCATGAGGTGGTCGGGGTAGCTGAGCTGGCCGCTTGCGGTCGTGCTGCCCCAGCCGATCACGGTCAGCGGGGTGCCGGCGGCCTCGAGCGGGTCGTCGGCGGCCGTCGCGAGCCGGATCGGGGCGAGGCTGACCGGTGACGCGAGCCGAAGCAGCGCCGCGTCGTGGGAGAGGCCGGTCGGACTGCCGTAATTCGGGTGGATCCGGATCTCGACGACGGCGCGCCGCTCACCCTGGGTCGACCTGAGCACCGTGCGGCCGACCGCGACCGCGAGCTGGTTCGGGGAGGCGCCCTCGGCGCAGTGCGCGGCCGTGAGCACCCACTGGGCGGAGATCAGCGACCCGCCGCAGAACTGGCGGTCCCAGTCGTCGCCCGAGATCTCCTCGTCGAGGATCGCGGCCATGAACGGGTACTCGCCGATTTGCGCCTGCCCACCACCGATGATGAGGGGGGTGACGCCGCCACTCGCTGCCGCCGTGGGGGCACCGGCGGCGGCCACACTCATCCCCAACCCGAGCGTGGCCGCCGCGACGACCCCGAACATCCTGTGCCAACGCCGGCTCATAGCGCCTCCTTGTCGCCAGAACTGCGATCCGACGACAGTAACCAGCCGGGCACGTTCTGTCAGCAGCCCTCAGCCGGAACGCTTGAGCTTTCCGTGTCGCTTGGCGTACCGCTCACCCGCGGCGAACATGGCCAACCCGATCGGTAGCGACACCACGCCGATCACCAGCAGCGCGAGCAGTTCCGTGCCCATCGAGCCGAGGCCGGCGCCATCGAGGATGGCGTCCCTGGTGCCGCTGAGCGCGTAGGTGGCCGGGCTGATCGTGGCGATCCACTGCATCCAGCCGGGCAGCACCTCGACCGGGTAGTACACGCCGGACACCACGAGCAGCATGCCCTGCGCGACGAAGCCGAGTTGGGCTCCCTTCTCGGGGGAGACCAGCGGCAGCACCGCGGTCATCATGCCGATCCCGGCGAACGACACGCTCGCGACGATGATCACGACCAGCGCCGCGAGGAAATCCGCCTCCGGCATCGACAGATCGAAGAACAGCGCCACCGCTCCGAACAGCAGGACCGCCCTGACCAGGCCGTACAGCACCGCGTGCGCGACCATGCCGGCCATGTGCGCGACCCGGCTCAGCGGCGCCATGAACGTGTACTCGATCGTGCCTTCCCAGCGCTCCCAGGCCACGGTCTCGGTCAGGAACTCGAAGACGATGCCGAGGTACGCCCACAGCACGGCGCCGATCAGCAGCGACGTGGTGACCCGGTTGACGTCGATCGTGCCGCCCGTCGCCTCGATGCCCTTGGCGATGAAGACGATCGTCAGCGTGTTGGCGACGGTCCAGACGAAGAATGCGATCTCCCACCAGAAGTAGCGCTTGGTGAGATAGAGGTTGCGCTCCATCACCCCGGCCACGCCGATCAGCTCGGCACGCAGCCCCGTCATCATGCGAACACATCCCTTTCCTCATCGTCACCACCGTTGGTGTCCTCCGTGTCGTCGGAGAGCACCCGGCCCGTCGCGGCGAAGAACGCCTGCTCCAGAGAGTCCGCGTGGTAGCTGGCCTTCAGCTGGTCCGGCGGCAGCAGCCGCAGCAGCAGCCCACGGTCGATGATCCCGATGCGGTCCGCGAGCGCCTCGGCCTCGGCCAGGTCGTGCGTGCACAGCAGGATCGTGGCGTCGTGGGTGTTGCGGATCTCCCGGATGAACTCCTGCACCTCGAGCTTCGAGCGCGGGTCCAGGCCCGTCGTCGGCTCGTCCAGCAGCAGGAGCACCGGCGCCGTCAGCAGCGCCCTGGCCAGCGCGACCTTCTGCTGCATCCCGCGCGAGAGGTTCTCCATCGGCTCCCCGCTGCGGGCCACCGGAAAGCCGACCCGCTCCAGGATGTGCGGGATCCGGTCCCGGGTGTGGCGCGGCGCCATGCCGTAGAACCGGGCCGCGTAGCTGAGGTTCTCGACCGCGGACATCTTCTTGAAGAAGCTGGCCTCGACCGAGACCCGGTTCACCAGGCGGCGGACGGCTCGCGGTTCGCGGTGCACGTCGTGGCCGAACACCAGGGCGTTGCCACCGTCCGGTAGCAGCAGCGTCGAAAGCACGCGGACCAGGGTCGACTTGCCGGAGCCGTTCTGGCCGAGGATGGCCACGGTCTCGCCCTTGGCCATCGAGAACGTGATTCCGGCGAGTGCGTCGACGTTTCGCCGGCGTGGGCCGGTGCTGCCGCGGGGTGCCTTCCGCCGGAACACCTTGCGCAGCTGGGTGACGTCGACGGCGAGTGTTTTCGGCGCGGCCGGGGTGGCCGCGCTCAGCAACGGAACAGGATTGGACACGGGAACTCCGAGGGAGAGTCGACGGCGTGTGAATCGCTGGGTGGAAAAGAGCATGCGTTCGTCATCAAGCCGGCACATCGCCTGGCACACTGCCTGGCGCACTGCCTGGCGCACTGCCTGGCACACTGCCTGGCGCACTGCCGGCTCGGGGGCGCTCGTGACCTGACTCAACGGCCGTTCAACATGCCTCCGACGGTACGGCGGCAGGCCCGCCCAGAGCCAACGGTTTTCCCCCGGTGGGGTGGAGCTGGTGATGCCCGAGCGATTCGGGGGTGCGGCTGCCGCACGCCTTACCGGTGTGACGGCAAGCCGCACCCGGGGACGGCTACCCAAGCCGATCACGGAGTTGTCGCCCTTCTGGATCGATTCGAAATGGGCGACAACCCCGTGATCAACTCAGGGTCCCGGAGACGGGCCGGCGTCCCCGTGACGGTGAGTGATAGTGCGGCGGTCGAGGTAGGTACCGGACAGCCAGCGTGGAAGCGGGGCGAGCCGACGCAGCAGATCGGGCCGTTCGCCCGGATCAAACCGCGGGCCACGGGTCAACGCATCGACGACCGCACCCGGTCACGATGGTTCGACCAAACGCACACCACTCGCCAAGACACCAACCCTTCCCAGGTCAACTAGCGAAGTGCGGCTGCCGCGTAATGGACCGGTTCGGCGGGGGTCATGATCGCTGTTCGGTGCCGCCAGCCGCACTCAGCGCGGCTAATCGCACCCAAACGGCGATGGGTGTGGCTCTTCTGGGGGAGGGTTGGGACTGTCCTCCGCCAGGTCGGCCCCTGCCGCCTGTTCTCACACTCGGTGACTTCATTCGCGCTGTGGGTGTCGCTGGTTGGTTCAGGATTGTCCGTCGGGGTGCTGTCAGCCGCTCTTGGCGTGGCTCGGGCGGGGGGAGGTGTTCATGATCGCTGAAAGTGTGGGCTCACCATGCGGTTTGGGCGCGGGAGTGCATGGTGGGCTCACACTTTCAGCGATCATGAACGGGTTGTGCCCGGAGCGGACCGGTGACAGTCAGCCAACGGGCGCCGGGCACCTCCAGCAGAGCCGCAGCCAGCGTCGTTTGGGTGCGGCGGGCCGCGCTGAGCGCGGCTGGTGGCACCGAAACGGCGATGAGGGGGTGGCGCTTCTGGGGGGACCGTCTCCTGTCGCGTCGGCCGCTGCCGTCAGTCGTCGCCCGTCGGCGGCTTCGCGGTGGTCCCGGGCATCGCGGGCGCCGGATCTGGGCGCCGCGGGTGCGAGTGGGTCGCTGTTCTGGGGTCGAGGCTGCTCACCTGCGGTGTCCTGGTCGGGCCGGGCGCAGGTGCCGGCCCTCGTGGTCACCGGTGGTGAGGATCACGGGCA